>JBBDIG010000048.1 GCA_040880525.1 Bacteroidia bacterium | reverse complement strand
TGTGAGAGGCGCTCCGGTGGGCTTAACGGCTCACCGGCCGTCTACTCAATTGGCGGATTGTTAATCTATTTCAACTCCCCATTTCTTATCAATTTTAGATTTAAGATCTGGATATTTATCAATTATAGTTGATAAGAATTCTGGTTTATGCCAGTCTTCATTCCAAAATGATCTGTACCATTTTATTATTTGATCAGAAAACTCCTTCCCAACTCTTTCATTTGATCCATCTGGATAAGCAATACTACTAAAGAGTAAGTCGCCTGCAGAACTGCCTAAGTATTCTGAAAATTCACGTCTTTTCTCTTCCGTTGTAAGAGAACTCAAGATCATCTTCACTATTTCTAATGAGTGATCCGGCTTTAGATAAGGTGTAGTTGGTGCATTGATATTGCCACCTTCGATGTATGAATACAGTATAGTTTCAATCCTATCTATCTCAAGAGATTGATAGTCAATATCTGACAGCTTAGTATATAAACTTGTACTAAGTGAATCTAACATATGGGTTTCTTGAGGATATCCTATGAAGGTTACATTCGGATTTGGCAAGAAGCGTTCTCTATAAATGAATTGATCAACGCCATCTATACTTGGTGTTTCCCCAAAACTTACATCATAATCTTCCCAGAAAAATTTAGCTGCCAATTCAGAATATTTCTTGTCTGACCCTGACTGATCTAAAATAACAGAAGATGCCTTAGAAATATCTGCTTTCAGAATATTGTTTGATGAATTTTGTACAGTTGATAATAGTCGATATTCTAGTTGCTTCTTTTTTCCCTGAGGAATATAATTTCCAAAATTTGAATTTTTGTATTTTGAATCCAAATATGTAAAATAATTAATGAGACCAAAAACTCTCTCAGGCGAGTCATATTCCTCAGAAGTTACTATTTGATAGTACGAATTTATTAACTTCTTTTTATCCAGGAAATCGAATATTGAATAATTATTTGCAGTGCTACTGTCGGAATCTGATAAAATCTGTGGATAATTTTCAATATGTGGAATTAAGTATTCCCAAAAGTTTTTTGGATAAGTGCGGATTAGCACTGCCAATAGATTTGGATTATTTTCTACTTCGTCAACAGCAAGATTAAAACTTGTTTCAGGTGGTAGAACGGGAGCAATTACCGTCTGCGCTTGTCGTTTTAGTTGAGCAGAGCTATCCTGTATTTCCGAGATAGTATTTATATAAGATAATGATGCTTCAATTTGAGCAATTTCTATCTGAGAATTGTTGAAATCGAGTGTTATTATCCACCCGAAAATTGCTATTATGAGAGTTACAAGAACAGGTATTAAAGGTTTATAATAATCTTTCCATACTTTGCCTTTCTCAGAACCAGTAATTTGATTCTTGAGCTCTTCAATCTCAAGAAGTAATTTCTCCTTTTCTAATTGATCTATGTTTAGTTTATCATTTTCCATGTTGTCCTTATTAATATCCGCTAACGAATATATATACGCAATTGCGTTTATATCCACTTTACATGAACCCCGGCTTCGTTGCCAAATGTAGGGAAGATTTTTTAGGTTGCATCCTGTTGAAGGTGCATGCTATTTCCCTGCGCATATGCGTCCTGGCAATCGGGTTTGTAATAGTAGCTGTGCATATTCCGGGAAAGTAGTTGAAGTACGTGATTGCGCTTAAGTCTTTATACCTTTTTCAAGTCCTGCACCTCTTGCTGGAGGGAGGTGAGGGAACTGGCGAGTTGCTGGAGGCTGAGGTTGTCGTGGCGCGGGTCGGGCAGCTCGAAGGACAAAAAACCGATAGCCTTCCAAACTTCCAGCACCTCCTCTACGGGTATTGAAAATGCATCATAATGAAGATTGTCTGAGCGGAGGATGAGGCTGCGATCTTCAGCAATGTAGTTATCTACCCGCTTATAGAGCAGCCCGTTATTGCGGGTTATCAGCACGTAGCATTTGCCATCCCGGATCTCGCGCCAGTTCTGCACATACTCTCCAAGAATGTAGGCCCCTGAAGGCAGCGGTTTCATGCTGTCACCCTTTATTTGAAAAGCGCGGTAAGTGCGGTTGGCTGATATTTCATTTACCGGCAGGCTGAATTTAGGCAGCCGCTCCACAAATTCCGGATCAGCCATGTATTGCGGGTATCCTGCTGCTGCCGAAATGGGTACCAGGGATATTAGCTCCTCGTTTCGGTCGTTTACCACCACAGGCAGCACCCGGAGGTTATCACCCCGTTCGTGCAGATCTGCGAGGTTTTCCGTATTGTTTTCCAGGCTTTTGGTCAGCAGGTCGTCCAGCGAAACTTTAAAGAAATGAGCGAGACTCTGAAGCGTAACCAGCTTGGGTTCGGCCCGGCCTTCTTCATACGCGCCAATCCGCGACCGGCTCACGTTAACTTTACGTGCAAGGTCCTCCTGCCGCAGTTCCTTCTGTTTCCGCAAGAATTTAAGATTTGATTTCAGATGATTCATGTCTTTTACTGATAGAGATTTGAGAATGCTAAACTAAGGAGAATTCCCGAAAAAAGAGCATAGGGCTAAAAGCTGAAAAATTCAGGGTACCAAAAAATCTGAAATAAAATTTCCTTTAATCAATTGAAAAGACTGGCCTATGCGAAATCTTAATGCTGGTTTTTATTCGCTCAGAATATCATCTGACCGGTTTTCTAAAACTGTGAAGTTGTTGAAGGTGGAATAATTACGCATACCTTAATTCGGCCCTGGCAAAAAGCCAATAGTATGGAAAGATGACAAGCAATAGCGAAAGGAGCTATACCCCTTTGGAACGATATTTCCCCGCAAATTCGCAGCTTAAATTCAGCCTATGAAATACGCTTACTTTCCCCTGCTGCTTTGCCTCGCTTTTGCTTTTCCTGCTTCGGCTCAATTGGATTCTTCGTTGTGGGAGCATTACCGCATTAAAACGGAAGGATTTGAACAGCGGGCGGCTTTTAAGAAAACTCCGGAGCAAGATAACTTCGATGTGTTATATTATCGACTTGCGGTAGAGATTGACCCGGCAGTGAAATTCATACAAGGAGCTGTGACGGTTTTTTATCAATATGAGGCAAGCAATGGCAGCCCTATTATCCTAAACTTCTCGGATTCCCTCGTGTGCGACTCTGTTTATTATAACGGAAGCCCTATGCCTTTTTTTTCCGCTGCCGATGACCTGCTTACAATTGATATTACTCCGCGCCCACTTCCATTTCCCGGGAAGGATTCGCTTACCATTTATTATCACGGGATTCCACCCACTACGGGCCACGGCTCTTTTGTGCAGGATTTCCACGGGCAGAGCCATATTATCTGGACGCTGAGTGAACCCTATGGAGCAAAAGATTGGTGGCCGTGCAAACAAACGCTGGACGATAAGGCAGATTCTATTGACATTATCGTTACCACGCCTATGGACTACAGGGCTGCCTCCAATGGCCTGCTGACGTGGGAAGATTCCGTCAATGGCCGGATGGTGTATCACTGGAAGCATCGCTACCCGATCGCCACTTACCTGGTGGCCATTGCGGTGACCGACTATGTTTTCTATTCGGATTACGTACCGCTGGATAATGGAGATTCTCTCGAAGTGCTGAATTATATCTATCCGGAGTTTTATCCCGAATACAAAGTCAATACAGCACGACTGATACCCATTATGCAACTTTTTATAGAGCTTTTTGGCGATTATCCTTTTGAAAAAGAGAAGTACGGACATGCACAATTTGGGTGGGGAGGCGGCATGGAGCATCAAACCATGAGCTTTATGCAAAACTTTTCCTATGAACTGATGGCGCATGAACTGGCGCACCAGTGGTTTGGTGATAAGGTAACCTGCGGGAGCTGGCACGACCTCTGGCTCAACGAGGGTTTTGCCACTTATGCCTCCGGATTGTGCTACGAACGCGGAATGGGTGACAGGAACTGGCATGACTGGAAGCAGTTGATGATTGACAATATTACCGGGTCTTGGCATGGGTCCGTTTATAAATATGACACTACTTTTATATGGCAGCTTTTTGACGGACGCACTACCTATAACAAAGGTGCGATGGTATTGCACATGCTGCGCTGGGTGGTAGGAGACGAGGCCTTCTTTGACGGGATTCGTAATTATCTGGAAGATCCTGAACTGGCGTATGGTTTTGCCATTACCGAAGATCTCAGGCAGCACCTCGAGGCCACATCTGATACCTCGCTCACGGAATTTTTTGAGGATTGGATCTATGGGCAGGGCCACCCGATTTATTCTGTTGAATGGATACAGAAGAGAGAAGCGGTGGAACTTACCATCCGTCAGCGATCTTCTGCCTGGATGGTGCCTTTCTTTGAAATGCCGGTGCCCATTCAGTTCGCAGGAAAGGGCCGGGATACGACCGTGGTTTTCCAGCATACTTACAGCGGACAGCAGTTCAGCGCCAACATTGGTTTCCCGGTTGATTCCATCATTTTTGATCCTGATCTGTGGATCGTTACGGACAGCACGGAAATCACCCGGCTGACGGATGAAACATTGTCGCCATTTCGCATCTACCCCAATCCTGCTGAAAATGTGCTTCAACTCGACTACCAGCCCCAAACATTGCAGCCCGTCAGAATTGAGATTTTCGACTCCCGCGGAAAGCAGGTTTTAACGGGACAGTACGAGGTCAGTGAGCTTAATCCGCGCTTTTTTACTTTCGGAATTCAAAATTTAAGTCCGGGATTATACATCGTGCGGCTCCAGGCCGGGGAAGAATTTTATGAGCAAAAATTGATGAAACATAGCGCACGGTGAGAAGATAAGAGACTGTCTGGATAGATAGCAATGCACGGTCGTATATCAATATAAAATGTGTGAACCGAATAAGTGAATTATATATACTTTTGGCATGTAAACCGGGGGGAGAATCCGGTGCGGACAAAACGGAAACACGCAATGGTGTTTTGCTCCTCGTTGAGGTCCATTCACTAAATCAACAAGACATGAGAATAGTATACGCGTTATTTTTTATAGGACTCCTTATCACTGCATGCGGACGAAATGATAGGCAAAAAATTTCCTATGTAAATGACAATGCAAATATTTTGACTGAAGATCAAGAATCAAAGCTGGCGGAGTATATCAAAGAATTAGAACAAAGTATCGGTTCACAAATCTTCATTTTAACAATATTGTCCTTAGACGGAGAGAAAATTGAAGACTATTCGCTAAGAATAGCCAATACTTGGAAAATAGGACGGGTAGAGTTTGATGATGGAATATTAATCACAGTTGCTGTTCAGGACAGACAGATGAGAATTGAAGTTGGTTATGGACTCGAAAAAATAATAAAAGACGAAATAGCTGCGCAGATTATAAGAGACGACATGGCACCAAACTTTAGGAGTGATAAATATTTTGAAGGACTTGACTTAGCTGTAGGCAAAATCAAAACGCTCATAAAAGACAACAAAGAGCTGGTTGGCCAACGTTTGTAGAGGAAACTCAAGCTTTAAAATAAATTAAAGCCGCGTCTAAGTCCACAATGAAAAATGGGATTGCAACACATATTTACAGCATAGATTCAAACCGTATAAACCGTAACCACAAAAAGAATAAATCTGTAGAGTAACATGATCACGATAAAAGAAACCATTAGCAATAAAGCCTTCGGAACGAGCCACCACCAGGCTTGTTGATAAAAATTTCGCATTGCAATGGAAAGATAAATTGCAGCCAATAACAATACTGCAAGGGTAATTTTCCCATCATTAATGTCTAAAGAAATATTTGATCCTGATAATTTATTTATTAATAAAACAATTCCACTAAGAAGATATGGCGCAACAATAAAGAAAGTAAGAAACAGGAATGCTATAAAACTCAGGGCAAAGGCGAGGTGGTCTATGTAATAATATTTGCGGGAATTGAACAACAGCAGCAGGGGAAATGAAAACATTACCGGCAGCAGGATCAACATGAGTTTTGACAGATTGGACGAATGCAGATTGTATTGCTGCTCAAAGTATTCCTCTGTCCAGCCCCGCTCCACCCGCTGGTTCTTGGCCACCGGAGCTGCCCATTCACTGTATTTCTGGTGTTTCACCTGCGAGGAGTAATAGCTGTTAAAAGAATCAACAGGCTGGAAGAAAAAGTAAAGCAGGTTGACAATAAAAAACAAAGCGAGCGGGGCGATAAACGGTTTGCGCAATCCTTCCATGTGTTTTCGTGGCAGAACGCCCGGTCTGGTATACAGCAGCTTTACAGTGCGCCAAAGCTTATTATCAGCAAATGTTATGGCCTGCACAAATTCTTCGAGGAAGTGGCGAATCGTCTTTTCCTGCGGCTCCAGGATCTTCTCACCGCAGCGATTGCAGTAACTGCCGGTAAAGCTGTTGCTGCAATTCAGGCAGCGATTCCCGGCAGGTTCATCGGAAGTTTTGCTATGATCCATAATGAAAATTTAAGCACCGAAAGTAGCAAATCGGAAATTCTTTATCGCTGTCAGGATTTTGGAGATATAATTTGCCGGGTGAGGCGGATGCTTAAGTATCCACGGCATTTATACCGCGAATAGGATAAGATATTGAATACAAACAAGCCTGTCATTCCTGAATTTCGCGATAGGGGATATCAGGAATCTCCTGCGCACAAAGCCCTTCCAAGGATTACTTGAATCAAATAATTTAAGGCTGCACAATTATTATAATCATCACATTATCAGCGGGAAGCATTGGCCGTTTGGGGGAAAGAAAGGCTGTAGCGACAAAATCGGTTTTTTGTATACTTTTGTCTCCTACATTCTAAAAAATTCACCCATGACTTTATTTTACCGAATATTAATCGTTCTTATCACAAATGCAGCGATAGCATTCTCTGCACAGGCACAAGTTTATACCGCTACCAGCAAAGGTGGAGGCGACACTATTGTTTTTAGGGTTTTAGATAACAATCCTGATAATATTTACAATTTGTACGGTGGACTAGGTTTGGGGATTGATATACCTTATGCCGCAGGTTTTGAAGGATCAGTCCGGTATTTTTGGAATAATACGATTATGCTTCAGTTCGATTACTTAATGGCGCCTATTTCTTTGTTTGATTTCCCTAAAGGTAGCTATATTACCCTGGGAGACGGTCCCTCAAATGGTAGTAATAAAATTGAGCTAAAGCCCTTCAATAGGGCCAATCTTGTTGCGGCATTTTATTTCGCAGAAAAAAAAACCTTTCCGCAGCGAAATATAGTATTGACTTCGGAGGTGATAGATGGAAACGAAATCATTTATATTACGAAAATGGAGGTGAGTACAGCTACTCGCTTCGGTGTCCGTGCTGGGTATCATAATTATAACACTTCCGTGACCTCTGGTTTCTTGTTGGATATAGACAACAATACCTTCCTTACCTCTTATAGCATGAATTCTCTGGCAATAGGCCTCTCTGCTAATAGATTCCAGCACCTGAGAATCGAAACAGAGGATGAATTCGAAAGCGAAAGAACTCTTGTACATTCTTATTACATTGATCTCATGCTAGGTTTTGCCGGCAATTACAATCTTCATCATCAATTTGGCGATCAATATGAGCCATTTGAATCAGTTCCTCCCCCTATGGACTTCAACAATATGGGTTTTCGCTTGGGCTGGGAATTGCTCATACCTTCACGTCCATCAAAGATTCCTTATGGTTCGCTGGTAGGTGCTGAATTTTGTTTCCGACCGGTTTTCGATGCGGAGAATTTAGACTCTCCAAATCAACTTAAAGCAAAGAAAATCCCCCGTGTATCGGTAAATCTTCGATTTATTAGGACACTGCACGGCAGGATATAAACGCAGTGAATTATTTGACCTCACCGGCAATTATGATTTAGCCTTCCCTGACGCATTAATCCACCTAGGTCTTTACCGCTCCGGCCACTCCGGTCTTTCCGGTACTTCAACGGGATTTTCCTTCAGTTGCTGCAATATCACTTCAATGGCTTTATCCAGTTGCTGGTCTTTTCCCAGGTATTCGAGCCAGGGGTCGTTTGCCACTTCAATGTCCGGATCCACTCCGTAGCCTTCAATGATCCATCGTTTGCCTTCGGTATCGTAGGGCGCGAATTCCGGTTTCATCAGGTAGCCGCCATCAATCATCGGGAGTGAGCCGCGGATGCCCACTACGCCACCCCAACTGCGCTGGCCGATCACTGTGCCCATGTCGTATTTCTTGAAACGATACGGGAACAGGTCACCATCAGAGGCTGAGTATTGATCAATGAGCACTACTTTAGGGCCCAGCAGCATCTGGTAAGGATTCTGGTAGGGGCTGCTGTTGCGTTGCACGTTAAACATGGCAATCTGCCTGTTCAGGCGCTCAATGATCATTGGGCTCACGTTGCCGCCACCATTCCCGCGATCATCAATGATAAGCGCCTTCTTGTTCATTTGCGGATAAAAATGCCGCACAAATTCGTTGAGTCCGCCCGGCCCCATATCCGGAATGTGGAGATAACCTACCTGACCGTTGCTGGCACTGTCAACATATTCAATATTGCGCTGCACCCAGTTGTAATAAAATAAGCCGGCTTCGTTATCCAGGGCTTTGGTGTAAACTTTTCGGGCGCCTGTCTTTGAGGGAGAAGAATTTACTAGTAGTTCTACCATGTCGCCTCCTTTGCCGGCCAGTAAACGGTAAATGTTATCCACCTCATTTGTTTCCTGTCCGTTGACCGCAATAATGTAATCTCCCTCAGTCACATTCACTCCAATCTCTGTTAGGGGCGCTTTTATTGTTTTATTCCAGTTTTCGCCTTCCATAATTCTGTCAATGCGAAAATACCCTGAAGCATCTTTAGTGAGTTTGGCTCCCAGCAATCCCATTTTAATCCGCGTTGCTTTAGGATGATCGCCACCGCCCACGTAAGCATGGCCAATGTTCAGTTCTCCAATCATCTCGCCAATAATATAAGTGAGGTCATTCCGGTGGCGGACGTAAGGGAGCAACGGCTCATACTTGGCGCGCATATCTGCCCAATCTACCCCGTGCATGTTTGGAGCATAAAAGAAATCGCGCATTTGCCGCCAGCTTTCACTGAATATCTGGCGCCACTCCTTTTGCAGGTCCACATGCTTTTGCATGGCGCTTAAATCTACCTTTTCTTTTATTTCAATTTTTCCTTTTGGTAAATCAATAATTGAAAAACTTTTTCCCTGCTTTACCAGCATTTTTTTAGCGGCAAAGGCTATGTGATAGCCATCCACCTGCCCAAGATCCTGTTCCTTGCGCGCTTTAAAGTCGTACATTTTAAGCTGACTTTTATCATCGTTAAATCCCCGCTTCATGTAGTAAAGATTGCCATCGCGACTGGTGAGGCCAAAATAGCGGCTGCCTTCTCCGGGCAATGCCACCGTACGGTTGATGAGTCCATCGCGATCTACTTTCACGTTAATTTCTGAGGGAGGCGGCACTTTTTCGGGTTTGTCCAGGCTGTCTCCTTCCTCCAGTTTTTGCACGTCCGGAGGCTTCACCTCGTCCAGTTCAGGTTCAAGCGGATTTTTCGTGTCCTTCGCTAGTGTAATCAGGAATATCTGCGCCATGTCCACATAGGCATGGTTCCATTCGGTTTGGCTGTAAACAGGCTCAAAATTCCGGTTGCTCACAAAAAACAAATATTTCCCGTCATCACTGAATTCGGGCTGGCCGCTGTTATACCATCCGCTCGTTGCAGGGAAAAAGGCTTTTTCGTTGAGGCTGTAGAGATATATGCGATCCTGCGATTCCCGCTCCGGCTTGTTATACGCAATCCAGCGGCTATCAGGACTGAATGCATATTGCCTGATTTCGCCAAAAGGAGATTCATCCACCGTCTCCACATTTCGCGTCATAACGTTTACAAATTGCAGGCGTTGCTGACGATCGGACCAGACGATCTTTTTACTGTCCGGGCTCCATTCTATCTGGTATTTATATACACTTCCACCTTGCGTTAATTGTGTTGGATTTTGGCTTCCATCGCTGGGCATCATCCATATTTCATCCTCACCGGTGCTGTCGCTGATCCAGGCGATGTGTTTGCCATCAGGGCTCCATCGCGGATCGCGGTCGTGAATGCCTGAACTCGCTGTGTGATTACGGGTAACGCCATGTTCGGCAGGGATGGTCCATACATCGCCCCGCGCTGACGTCAGCAATCGCCTGCCGTCCGGGCTCAGCCGCGATTCCCGAATTTCGGAAGATACATTCTTCCATTCTGAAAGGCTTGTGGAATAGTCGTTTGCTACGTAAATCGTTCTTTTTTGCAAATTCCCGGAAGCGAGGTCATAAGTATAAAGCCAGCCTCCGTTCTCAAAAATGATTTTATCGCGTCCCAGGCTGGGAAATTTGCAGTCGTATCGCTCAAAGTTGGTGAGTTTCGTTGTCTGGCCGCTGCCCATGTTGTATTCAAAAAGATTCATGATGCGGTCGCGGTCGCTGAGGAAGTATACACTGTTGCCATGCCACATTGGGAATATATCCTGGGCACTGTCGTTTGACAGATTTGTCGTTTCGTGCGTGGAGAGATCGTGCAGCCAGATATCATCCGCCATTCCGCCCCGGTAATATTTCCAGGTGCGGAATTCACGCATTACTTTGTTGTATACCATGCGGTTTCCATCGTCAGAAAATGAGCACCAGCTACCAAAAGCCACCGGCAGTTGCGTGGGCATTCCACCATTTATGTTTTGGCTGTAAAGCTTTCCCTTAAAGGCATTGAAAGATTCTCCGCGCGAACGGTACACCACGTGGCTGCTGTCTATCCATTCCATCACCATGTTGTTTGGCCCCATACGATCACTGAGATCATCGCGGCCCAGGGTTGCGGTAAATGTGAGCCGTCTGGGAGTTCCGCCCTGCGCGGGGATGAGGTACACCTCGCTGTTGCCATCAAACTGGCCGGTGAAGGCAATCCAGCGGCCGTCTGGTGAAAAACGCGGAAATGCTTCAATCCCGGCATGGCTGGTGAGTCTGCGGGCGATGCCGCTGTCACCGGTCACTGTATAAAGATCACCGGCTTGCATGAACACCACCTGATCGCCACTAATAGCTGGAAAACGCAGCAGCCGCGCTTCGTTCAGTTCCTGAGCAGAAACCGATAAGGATAATAACAGGAAAACTTGCAGGAGGAAAATCCGCTGCTTATAAGTTGTGAAAAATGTCATGTTTGCATTGGTTTTCAAAAAGGTGCAAATTTAGTTTTGATGTACCTTAAAGCAGTCGAATGACGGCACTTTTCAGGGAAATAAATTCTTTGTATTAATTTTAAAACTACAATGATGTATGATGAGTTATTAGAACTATTATTTTTCGGACTATGATTGAACTGGAAGCGCAACTGTGGATATTGCTGGATGTGGCCATTGCCGGCCTTTTATCAGGGCTGGTGGGCCTGGAACGTGAGTTTAGCCGGAAGCCCGCAGGACTCAGGACTCAGATGATTATTGGAGCAGCGGCTGCACTTTTTGTGCTGCTGGGAACAGTAGCCATCAATCAATATTTTGAAGGCGTGCCCGACAACGTGAACATCACCCCGGATCCAATCAGGATTTTTGAAGCCATCGTGGTAGGCGTTAGCTTTATCGGAGCAGGCACCATTATGCAATCGAGGCGGGATGGCCGCGTCACCTATCTCACCACTGCGGCCTCACTCCTCATATCAGCCGGCATCGGCATGAGCATCGGTTTCCATCTTTACTATCTTGGAGCAGGGTTGGCGGTTTTTGCCTTTTTTATAAATTATGTCATGGGGCAGGTAGAGAAAAAAGTTCTGGAGACGAAGGGGAAAGGAAATCGTGAATCCGGGTAGATAGGCTAGGATTATTTATATAAATTAATGGAAGCAGGCATTTTAGGAATAGCCATTATTTCATCCCGATATAGTTGGGCTTTCGTGTATATTTGGCCAATAGAAGAAACGCTCATAAATATCACGTATTTGCATTCCGCTATAACAATAACAGACACGGTGCAACTCAGCCGCTACGGGGGGAGCGGTATTGTGAGCTTACCAGCTACATGGGAAATGTGCTGGCAGTTGTAACGGACCAAAAACTTCCCCAAGATTCCAGTGCCAACGGATGTATATAACACTAAAGAAGGAAAGTATGAAGAGGGTAAAGGACCTTCTATAGCGTTAACAGGTGGCTGGAAATTATCTACTACAAAATTTGACGATGTCGATTTAACAGATGACAAGTCTGGATTCAATTCTGCTGTCTATGAAAGGATAATAGGAAGGGACAAAAAAGGAAATAACATTCTTGAGTATGCATATGTTACTGAAGGAACAGACCCATTGAGTGCTGCCGATTGGGAAACCAATGCAAAACAGGCCGTAGGAGAATATACTAAGCAATATGACATTTCTACAAATAATGCCCGAAAACTCGATGAGTTCATTGGTACAGGAGAACTATCTTTTGCCGGACATTCTTTAGGAGGCGGATTGGCAAGCGCTAATGCTTTGGCAACGGGGCGAAGCGCGACTACTTTTAATGCAGCGGGATTAAGTAATGGAACAAGGTCATTGTTTACCTTAAATAGACCTGCTAATATCCGAGCTTATGTTGTTGAAGGTGAGGCAGTTTCTAATACGCAACGACTTCTTGGCTTAAGGGCCGAAGGTAAGATTGTATCCTTGCCGGCTACATACTTGCCATATATTCCGTGGTGGGTACCCGATTCACAAAAGCCAAATATAGCAATAGGGGTTATAAATGCTGGATTAAGTATCTATAATCACACAATGGGAGTTGTAATGGATAAAATGGATAAGGCAGGTATAAAGTAATAGTTGTAGGATGAAATCTATTCTCATAGTTCTTGTTTTAATTACGGTTACCATGTGTTCGCGTGAAGGAGAAAATGAAGATTTACGAGGGTGGGATGTGCGCCTTTTTAAAAACACTCCTGTGTGGGAGACTGCAAAGGCGATCGAAAATGGGGATACATTAAGGATTAGGGAATTACTTAAGGGCAAGCCCTATGAGCTTCTTAATTACCAAGAAAAGAAGTTTGGTCAATCCTTGTTGCAGTGGGCTGTTTATGCGGGTCATCTTCCAGGAGTGCGGGTCTTGGCCGAGTTAGGTGCAGACCCTAATTTAAAGTCCAATGACAGCACAAATGCTATAATTCAGGCCGCAAACCGTTATGAAACATCGGCATATTTAGAAATACTGATAAAGCATGGAGGCGATGTAAATTCAGTGGCTAACATTGATGCAGCTCAACATCTACGTACTCCTTTAATGGCTGCTGCAAAGAGTCTTAATAATGTAAAATTATTAATTGAGGCTGGCGCAAATGCTAATTATGTGGATACTACAAGTGGAAGACAAAGTGCCTTGCAATATGCTTTTTATAGTGACAATATTGATATTATAAATTATCTGATCTTAGAGGTAGGCGTTGATTATAAAGGTGTTTTTAATGTGACCTTGAACGGAGACAGTCTATATATTTCTGATATGCTAAGAAAATTGCCTTATCCATTAGAGTCTGAAGAGTATAGAAAAAAAATGCTGCTGGTTTCTTTTTTAAACAAAAATGGGATAGATTATTGGAAATCCCCTGTTCCCAGGCATTATTATAATATTTATGATTCTGTGTATCTAAATAAATACTAATTAAGAGTAATCGTGGGAAGGTCATAGTTAGTAATCTTCTCAATAAGAGGCAACCTGTAGGTTTTTAAATGGGCAAAAAAATCGTTAACGGACAAATCCGCCCCATCGAATGACCTAAGGCTATAAGAAAAAAGTAGTATAGCTTCTCCTTTGGGAGTCTTAATAGCCTTGTACCGATAAGCGTTCCATTCATAGGTTTTCTTATCGCTAATTAAAAAATCCACTAAAAACTCTGTGCCGTCCTCATTTTCCCTTATTTCATAATTGGCTACGGGATCCTTTCCTTTTCTGTCCTTAATTTCCTGTATCTTGGAGGCTGCTAGAGCTTTAGGATGGGCATTGGAAACGAGTACTTCAATAGTGATCATTTTGTTGAAATTTTCTAATGTATCACCTGATCTTAGATACTCCTGCTTATAATACTGCATAGTCTGCTGACTCCATCGGAGATGATATATCTCTTCATCGAAATTCAGTGGTCCAGGGACAGCTAAGTAATCTGTGGGTCTATGCATAAATGCTGTGCATGTCATTAAAAGAATGATACCTAGTATGAAAGCGGAAGCTGATTTCATCAATATTAATTGTGTTTACACCTGCCAAGAAAGTAACGCAAGAACAATGCTGCTCAAATCATTTTCTATATCAAACCCCATCGCTGGTGCGAGTTTAGCGATAGCGTAACTCGTACCTATACAAGCCCCTGATATTCCGCAATACCCTCACTCCACAATGGTCATCTCTTCCACTAAATGCCCAGCACCGGCAAATTTGTCAATGATAAAAAGCGTGTAGCGTATGTCAACGCTGATGTTGCGGACGCGGTTGGGATCGTACATGATGTCGCTCATGGTGCCTTCCCAGTTCCGGTCGAAGTTGGTGCCGATGAGGTGGCCTTTGCTGTTCATCACGGGGCTGCCGCTGTTGCCGCCTGTGGTGTGGTTGGTGGCAATAAAGCAAACGTACATCGTATCGTTTGTACCGTATTGTCCGTAGTCTTTTTCGCGGTAAAGCTGCAGCAATTTGTCCGGAACGTGGAATTCGGTGTTGTTGGGATCCCATTTTTCAATTACACCTTCCAGCGTTGAAAAGGGCTCATAATAAGCTCCGTCCGCAGGTTCATATCCGCTTATCTCGCCAAAGGTGATGCGCATGGTGGAGTTGGCATCCGGATAGATCAGCGGATCGCGCTCCAGGAGTGCTTCCATGTATACGCGGTTAAGGTTTGCCAGTTTATTGTCCAGGCTGTCTTTGGCGGGCCGTACATTATTTAAATAGTTTTCTATTATTCCAATCATAATTTCATAACCCGGATCCTTTTTTAATTTCTTAACTTTTTTCTTTTTATAATCCTTAAGAAATTCCAACAATTCCTCCTGATTAGGAAATATTGATTTACTGTAAATATCGTCAGCCATTTCCTGCCAGTTACCATCGTATTTGCTGATATTGTTCAGCGCTTCCGGCCGGTATTTTCGGGGTACATCATTATAATAAAATTCCATCATTGCCGCAAAAACCCGTTTATCAAGCGGCTTATAATAATCCCTGTAAAATGAGCGGGCATAACCTTCCAGCCGCATTATTTCCAAATTTATAACGCTATCGGATATTTCTTTTTCCTCACTTATTTTGGCCAGTGTCCTGAATTGGTTTGCCAGCGCGCTCATCTCCACTCCAAATGCTGCTTCATTCACGTAATTGAGCGTCAGTTCCAGTTCCTGCAATTTTTCATGCGTTTCCTGGTATGCTTCCGGCAGGTGGCCATATTGTTCTTTGCGCTCGCTGTCAGCATTTACCCATTCGCGAAATTCCTGCTGCTCCTGCCGTTTGGTGTCAATGGCATCCAGCTTTTTCAGGCCGCGGTTTTCTCCCTGCCACTTTTTGTAGTAATTGCTTACCCGCGCATGTTTCGAGGCATATTGAATTCTCACGGTGTCATTGCGTTGCATTTCTTCATCCATAATGGCAAGCCGCTTTTCCCTGATTTCAATACGGGCGGGATTGTAAACCGAATAAATATTATCCACCGCAGCGGGGGGAAGGTACTCATCGGTGCGTCCGGGGAATCCCATCACCATCGTAAAATCGCCTTGTTCTGCACCCTTGAGCGAAATAGGCAGGTGATGGCGCGGCTCGTATGGCTGGTTATCAACGCTGTAATCCGCAGGCAGGTTATCCGGGCCCGCATAAATCCGGAAGAGTGAAAAATCACCCGTATGGCGTGGCCACATCCAGTTGTCGGTATCGCCCCCAAATTTCCCGATGGAGGAAGGCGGGGCGCCCACCAGCCGTATGTCGCGAAAAGTTTCGGTTACGAACATAAAATAACGGTTGCCGGCATAGAAGGCCCGTACAAAAGCTTCCAAATGTGGCTCCTCAAGATCTTTGGAAACGCTGTAAATGTTATCCTCCACCATCTTGTCGCGTTCTTCCTGCGATAGGGATGGGTTCACGCCATGTAGTACATGATCCGTAACGTCCTCAATCCTCCTGATGAAGGTAACGGTGAGGCCCGGATTGCTCAGCTCCTGGCCGCGGTTCATAGCCCAAAAGCCATCGGTGAGGTAATCGTTGTCTACGCTGCTGTGGCGCTGTATCTGGCTGTAGCCACAGTGGTGGTTGGTGAGCAGCAGGCCGTCAGAGGAAATGATCTCACCAGTGCAGCCCCGCCCGAACCAGATCACTGCATCCTTGATGCTGCTGGTATTAATGCTGTAAATGTCCTCAGCCGAAAGTTCCAGACCTTCCGCGTGCATCCGGTCTATGATTCCATACTCCTGCAGCAGGGAAGGAATCCACATGCCTTCATCGGCATGGAGGCAAAAATGAGAAGAGACAAAAAGGAAGGTGATGAAAAGAAAACGATACATGGATTGGGATTTTTCTTGCAAAAATAGCAATAGCGAAGTGGCCCGGAAGTCCGCTAAAATTATTTTACCGGTTTTTCTTAAAACCTGAATTCTTCCAGGATGTGGTAGCGTGCTCCTTTCGGGTTTAAAACCGATTCATAAAGGGCCATTCCATTTACTTCGAGCATTTGAGGGATAAAAACACCGGAAGGACGATGAGGCGGTATGAGGTCTTTTCTTTTCACGTCTTTGAGCCGCGCCATGGTGATGTGGGGAATGATCTCATCACGGAGCGCCAGCCGGCTCAGGTCGAGCTTATACTGCGGGGCCTTTTCTGCTACAAGCTGGTAGAGTGCCTTGCTGAGGGCCGTAAAGCCATCGTTTTGCTGGAATTGCGCCCAAACCATTTTAGGCCGTCCATCCTGCGGAGCATAAGTAATGGCCTGGAATTCCAGGCGGCAGGTGTGCAGGCGTTTCGAGGCCTGGTGCAGGTCCTGCTTCAATGATTCCAGGCCGGCATGAGACAAGAGCCCGATAAAGAACAGCGTCAGGTGCAGGTTCTCCTCTGGCATCCACCGGGCATAGGCCATCTGTTGTGCATCTCCAAAATCCTTCAGGCTTTTGCGCCATTCACTGCTCAGCGGAAACCCAATAAATAAACGCTTCTTTCTCTCTTTGCTACCTCTATTGATGTTTTCTGTGGCCATTGCTTGTAAATTTGCACTTTAAAATACTCAACGCATAGAACATGTTCGACATTTTTGAAATGCTTGGCAAATTAGGCGATATAAAAGAGCGGATTGCCGAAGCGCGCGAAAGCCTGAAACACATTGTCATCACAGAATCAGATCCTAAAAGCCTCGTGAAAGTGCGGGTTACGGCCAGCATGGAAGTGCAGCAAATACAGTTGGCAGATGAGCTTATCGCTAGCCACTCGCGCGATGAAATAGAGAAGATTCTCACCCAAACGGTGAGCTATGCCATTACAAAAGCCAAATTGAAAGCTAAGGAGGAAATGAAGAACAAGCTTGAAGGAGTAGTGCCGGATATTCCGGGCTTCGATCTGGATAGCCTTGGCCTGGGATGAGTTATTCGCAGTGCGGAAAAAGATTTATTCCAATCCCGTTAAATTTTATAGAAATTTATGCGTGAGGATTTTTTTATTATCTTAAAAAGAAATCCGGAAGTTTTTATTCATTAAAATATGAAGAAACAGGAATTTTTTATAAAGAGTAAATAAGGTTGGGCATACTGTATTACGCGGTGTTGCTAAGGTTTTAAAGAAATGACAGTAAGGTTATTATCACATTCTTAATTTTCATTCTGTATATGGCTATTACCAAAATCTTAGAGAAGCAGCATTGAATCAAAAAATAGTTTATAAAAGAATTAAATAATTAAAAGGTTAAAGCAATTTAATTTAAGAACCGCTTATGCCAGCTTTCTTTCAGGGGTACGGCCCAGCTCCTTTCGAGTTCATTTGGCGTTTGAATTAAATTATTAAATACCAGTGTATTCTCAGTCAGCTTACCGGTGCTGAAGAGCTGCGGCAATTCCTGCAAAGTGGTGGTATGTACTTCATCATTTTGCTTATACGCCACCTGCTGGCGGTCGAACAGGTTTACGTGATATTCTGATTCGATTTCACGCATAAGGGCTACAGACGAATCAATGGAGCAACCTGACGCTTTTGCCCGTGCTTCATCTACCTGCAAAAGGATAAACAGGTTGTGCATCACCGCTGCCTGCGCTTTGAGGGCCTGGCCATGTGCGGCCCAGTTGGCCGTAAATTTCCTCAGCTTCTGTGCGATTGCTGTGGCTTCATCATCTGTAAATTTCCTGTCGGCCTGGTATATCCAAAGTTTTTCCATGTTGATTGCAATTGGTTTAATATGATTGTCGGGGTGTTCTGTGAGATCATCCTAGTTTACTCTGCGGGATGCGAAGCCGGCAAAGGTTTTCCATCCGGCCCCAGCTTAATTACCTTTTTGGCACCTTTCGCTCCATCTGCCTGGGTATTTTCCTTTATCAGGTTGGTTTCCCATTTTTTAATGGCATCGTCATCAGGATTTTTCACCAGCGAAGTAGTAAAGACAAAGCGGCTGTCAGGGCTGAATACTGCCTGGCTGATAACATCCCGCTGCGAGGGTTTCATTTGGATCATTTCCTCACCGGTTTCCACATTCCATACGCGGGCTGTCCCATCGTTGGAACTGGTAACGGCATATTCACCTCTCGGATTAAAACCTACTGAAAGCACTTTCCAGGTATGGCCTTCCAGCGTATGGAGCGCCTCACCCGTCTTGGTATTCCAGATTATGGCGGTTTTGTCATCAGAACCCGTGATCATGTATTTGCCATCAATGGTTATGGCCACAGCATTCACCCTGGATTTGTGGCCTTCGTAGGTCATTTTCACCGTGTTCTGGATATGGTCATACATCCGGATGGTGTTGTCTTTACTTGCTATAAAAACGTTTCGTCCGGTGTTGTCGAATACCAATCCATACACAGGGGAATTCACGAGGAAGGAACGCACCAGCTCGTTTTTCTTGGAGCGGTCATAAACTTTGACAACCCCTTCTTCACCCCCTGTAGCCAGGAAGCGGCTTCCTGGATCCGGGCTGAGCGCTCCGCCACTCAGCGGAACGGTATTGCCGTAAAAGGCTGCCGACTTCGTACCTGCCTCAATATCCCACAACATGGCTGTTCCATCATTGGCCGTGCTGAGCAAATTCTGGCTGTTGCGGCTGAAGCTTAAAGCGAGAATCGCAGTGCTGTGGCCTTTCAACTCCGTTTTTACGGTCATTTCTTCTGCATCCCAGATGAGGATGCGTTTATCCCACGATCCGGTCGCAATGGTCTTCCCGTCATAGCTAAAGGCAATACAGGTCACATCATCGGTATGGCCCTGGAACGTTTCATTTGCGTCCGTCAGCACGGTATCCTGTGCGGTTACAAAGGCGGGAAGTAGTAAGAGGGTGAAGGTTAGAATTGTGTAGAGATTTTTAACCATAATGATTTGTCTTGATGTTGGTGTTAAAAATATGCTGGAATTCTGCAAAACTCAATAATTTAATACCAATGTAGCATTTATCCGCAAGAGTTAAACAGGTCACCTGATATTTCCTTTAAGAAAAGCCGCAATTTTCCTGCTAACCCCTGTAAAATCCCCAGCGGTCAATATATTTCCTGACGGGCTCAGGCACGAGGTATTGCACCGATTTTCCTTCTCTGATCGCATCTCTGATAAAGGATGCCGATATTTTCATCAGGGGAGCATCAAAGACTGAAACCTTGAAATGCGATTCAAGTTCGGAGCGCTGGGAGCCGGGGCGGGGATAGGCGTAGATGGCATAGTTATCCAGCAACTGTTCATAGTTCTTCCATCGCGGCAAGGTCATCAGCGTATCCGTGCCCATCAGCAGCACGAATTCTTGCCCGGGGTGCTTTTCCTGTAGATACACGAGCGTGTCAATGGTGTAGGAGGGCCGTGGCATGTTGAACTCAATATCGCTCACTTCCAGCTTGTCATTGTCTTCTATTGACAGGCGGATGAACTCCATGCGGTCAAATTCATTCAGCAGGCTGAGCTGGGTTTTCAGCGGATTTTGGGGAGATACCACGAACCACACCTTATCGAGGTTGGTGAACTCCACCATAAAGTTGGCAATAATGAGATGGCCCGTATGCACAGGATTAAAGGAGCCGAAAAACAAGCCGATTTTCATAGTTGTGTGGAACTCATTTCATCGTTCAGAAAATGCACAACGCGCTCCAGCAGTTCATGGCTGGCCGATTCCAGGCTGCGATTATAGATCACCACATCAAACTCCTGCGAGTAGTTCAGCTCTTCCTCTGCGCGTGCAAGGCGTTTTTTCAGGCTGGCGTCCGATTCCGTTCCGCGATGCTTAAGTCGTTCCTGCAGCCGGTAAATATCTCCAGGATGTACGAACACGAAAAGGCAATAATCCCCATGATGGAGCTTGATATTAAGCGCCCCTTTCACGTCAATGTCAAGAACAGGGATTTCATCATTATCCCAGCAGCGCTTTATTTCCTCTTTGAGCGTGCCATAGAGCAGTCCCTCATAAACCTCCTCGTGTTCCAGAAATTCATGGAGTTTCACTTTTTCTTTGAATTCATCCTCTGACAGAAAGTAATAGTCGCGGCCATTTACTTCATCTCCACGCAGCGGGCGGGTGGTGGCGCTTACGGCAAATTGCAACCGGGGCAGCTTTTCCATAAGGTATTTCACCAGCGTGGTTTTTCCCGCACCTGAAGGACCGGAAACAACGATCATTTTCTTTGTCATTCGTTCATCTTCCGTCACGTTGCCAAGTGCTTTTAGGTTGATATTCAATACGCTTATAAAATGTTTTGAACCTGTTCACGGATCTTCTCAAGTTCATCCTTCATTTCCACCACGTGGTGCTGAATTTCTGCGTGGTTCGCTTTGCTGCCGATGGTATTTATCTCCCGCCCCATTTCCTGCACTATGAAGTTCAGCTTCTTTCCGGTTTCTTTTTGCGCC
The DNA here is from genome assembly GCA_040880525.1 of Bacteroidia bacterium. Taxonomy (NCBI): domain Bacteria; kingdom Pseudomonadati; phylum Bacteroidota; class Bacteroidia; species Bacteroidia bacterium. The sequence continues at coordinate 65,545 of JBBDIG010000048.1, read as the reverse complement.
AGGGTTTCTCTGAAAAAATTAATGTGGCTCTGCAGACGCACCATCTCTTCGGTAATGTCAAGCTTTTCAGCATAATATACCATTTCCTGTTCCAGCCGGTTTTGGTCAAGATCAATTTCGCGGGCCAGCTCTGAAATGTGTTTCTGCAACTTTTCCTTAATTGCTGGTAGCCGCTGCTCCTTCATATTATTAATTACTCCGCTGAGCTTTTCAATGTTTTCCAGGTAGGCCATCATCTCTTCTTTCAGTGCATTGCCTTCCTGTATCCTGAAGGTATCAGTACTTTCCAGAGCCTCTTCAAGCACCTGCATTATGAATTCCCATTGATCTTCGGAGGCAGGCTCTTCTGCAGAATGCATCACATCAGGCAATGAAAGGAGGGAGGCCAGCAGGTTTTCATCACTCGCAAGATTTAATTCCCGCTTCAACTGCTGCAGTTCAAAATAGTAAGACTTCATCAGTTCGATGTCTATTTTGCGGTGGCTGCGGCCGGCATCCGGAAATTCTGTGGTTATCGCAACGAAGATGTTTCCGCGCGAAAGGATCCTGCCCGTCAGCGACTTTACATCCGGCTCCTTACCGGAAAATATTCGTGGCAATCGGATGGAGACATCAAGCGATCGCCCGTTCACAGCCTTAACTTCTACATTTACGGCCATCCCAGCGCCTTCCTGCTTTACTGAGCCATAGCCCGTCATTGACTTTACCATAGGAGGTATCAATTTTAAAAGTAGCCGCAAAAATAAGATTACCTGTTGGCAGTAGGGGGATCATCAATATTTAGATTTGCAAATCTTAAAGATAGAGGTCCGGGAAAAGGAGCGCATTGAGACGGAAAGAAAAAGCGCTGAAGGATTTATTTTCATAATTGAAATGTAAAGTATCGTTCATTTCCCACCATTGAACCCACCTTTATTTACTTTTAATATTTTAAATTTCAATGAATAATTTCTAAGCAGAATAAAGGGTTGTAATATATTTATATTTTAATCCAGAATAAGATTTTCGTAAAAAATTTACCCATCTTTCAGGCAACCATTTCGGAATTTCCGGTCAAATGATTAGACAAGAAAAAAATGTATTCTGAGGAAGCGCTTATAAAAGGATGTAAAAAGCGGGACCCTGAATATCAGCGTGCAGTATTTGAAAAATACTATCCGGTGATGCTTGGGTTGTGTCTCAGATATGCCAAAAATCAGGACCAGGCAAAAGATATGGTACAGGAAGGATTTATAAAGGTGTTTGACAATATTGGAAAATTCAGGCAGGCTTCTGCGCTCCAGACCTGGATGAACCGTATTTTCATCAACAATGCCCTTAATCATTTAAAACAGGAAATAACCTATTCTGAAATTTCGGAGCGTGAGCATCCTGTTGTGGAGGATGACGTTGAAGATGTGATCAGTGAGGGTTTGGCTCCGTTAAGCTCCGAAGCCGTAATACACCTGATGCAGCAACTGCCGCAGGGATACCGCGTAGTGTTGAATCTCTACGCCATTGAGGAATACAGTCATCAGCAAATAGCGCAGGAACTGGGAATTTCAGTTGGAACCTCCAAATCTCAGCTTTACAAAGCGAGACAAGCGTTGAAAGCACTTTTAAAAAAACAAATGCCCGAACGTGAAAAATGCACCTCATAGACTGGACAAAGTCCTGTCAGGAAAGCTGAAAGGCTATGCCGCTCCTGCAGCACCTGAGGCATGGCGGGAGTTTAGCCTCCGGTATCATGGCAGGAACAAGCGGAAGCTGCTATGGCCTTATTTGCTGACGGGCTTATTGACTCTTATAGCTATTGGCTCCTCTATTTTGTGGCTGCAGCGTCCTGATGAGATGCCGAAAATATCAGAAGCCCGGCCAATGGCTTCAGGAGAAATTGTGAAGCCGCAGCAATCAATTCCGGTAATGAAAGAAGAAACCATTGTGGATTCCGGAAATTCTTCAGTTCCCACTTTAAAATCAACAAGAAATAGCAGAAACCAAATAAATGATAAAATTAAAAATGAAAACCCGCTAAAACAAGGAAAACCGTTGTACCCGTTTCCGCTTATGGCGAATGAATTAAGCATAAAATCCACAGTTGTGTTGGTCATTCCACCTACTTTAAAAGCGTACCCGGAAAAAGAGGCAGAGGAGCAAACAAAACCCAAATCAAACGGGCTGCAGTTTGGCATAACGGCCGGCACCGCAATATTGGATCCGGGAGAGCAGACAGCGGAGCCTGCGCGGGTACATGAGGATTACCTGCGGTTGCAGGAATCCGCGAGAGCGGCCAGGCCGGGAATTAATGCCGGAATTGTGCTGCGCTACAATCTTCTGCCGGCCCTGGGAGTTAAAGCGGGAATTCAATATACCCGCTATGAAAACCGGATGAACTATGATTTCTATAAAAATAAAATTGCGGTGGTGGATTCCGCAACCCGTAATATTTTGGGCTACATTACGCTGCCAAACGCCTCGGCTGAAAAGATTGATTCATCCACCATCATTCGTTACCAGTACATTGAAATTCCTTTAGAAATGGGCTACAACTTTAATATCTCCGATCGCTATTACTTGCGGGCAAGTTTGGGTTTCAGCTTTATGAAAATGCTGGATGCCGATGGTGCGCAACTCGAAAGCACTACGCTGTCTTACAGAAAAATGGAGCCGGATAATTTCGGGCGCTGGAGTACAAATGCAAAAGTGGGAATGGGCATTGGATACCGGTTTGGCAATGGCCTGGCGATAGAACTGGAACCCACCTACCACCGGTATGGAAACCTGCTTTCGGAGCAGGAGCAAGTAAAGCTTGTTCCGCAGGCTTTCAAAATAAACGCTACGCTTTTAATCACAACTGAATTATTTAAATAAAAACTGCCATGAAAATATTTTACATGACTTTTATTTCCCTCGTGTTTTGTTTTGTAATGAACGCACAGGTGTGGGTTCCTGCAGGGGCGGCATTTCCCACAGTACCATCCGCAACCACTGTCCATAATAATGAACTTTATGTGGCGTATTTCAATACAGATTCATCAACCTTAGAAGTAGCAAAATGGAATACCTTTTTTTGGGCGGTGTTGGGCCGGTTACCTTATGAAGGTTTGGCATCTGTTAATTCAATGAAGTTTTATCAGAATGAATTGTATTTAGGCGGATATTTCGATTCAATACCATCAATACCTACTGCAACTACTGTAATCCGGTTTGATGGCCAGAACTGGAAAAGTGCAGGAACCGGAGATCCTTATGGACAGGACATATTCTCGCCATTCGGTCCCTATGTTAATGACCTTGAAGTATACCAGGGAAAGCTATATGCGGGTGGGAACTTCCAGAAGGCTGGAACTGACAGCGCAGCCAATCTTGCACTATGGGATGGCAGTGAGTGGCAACCTGTCCGAACCAGTGATTCACAAATGATATATCATGTCACGGATATTCTTGTTCACGCTGATACCTTGTATATCTTGGATCAAATATTTGTGACTATTAATAACATTTGGGCTACACATTTGGAAACATGGAATGGATCCAAATGGGATACCGTGGGTCATATTCTTAAATTATCAGGACAAATAATGTATGAATATCAGGATACCATATTTACGTCAGGCTTCGAGCCAAATTTAGGATTTGGTACAACAGATTATTACTATAATGGAATATGGAGGCACCTTAATAATGAAACCGCATCTTCCTTTGCCGAACATAAGGGAAATCTTTGGAGTGCAGGCTGGGGACCTGATACTGTATTCTATACATGGACAGGAATGGAATGGGCCGAAGGTCCTAGCCTCATGCAAGCTGATACCCCTTCATATCCGATTGTTTTCACCTTTGAAGATAACCTCTATACATATTCTTTTTACGGTACAAAGCATAGCGACAAGCAAATCTACCGGCTTTACTACGATTCGCTATCATTGGTAAGCGGATTAGTGTATTATGATATCAATAAAAATTGCGAAAAAGATCCCGCAGAAGAAATAGTGGAACAAGCGTTAATTGAAGTTTCTCCTATAAACCATTTTATGAATGTAAATTCTTCCGGGAAATATTTAGCAGTATTGTATCCTGGAAATTTTCAAATTACGCTTCATAAAAAATATTGGGAAATAAACAGTTGCCAGTCCGACACGCTTTCTATTCAGCTTCAGGGACAATCTCGTGTAGATACCCTTGACTTTGCTATTTCGCCTGTTCCTGGCATTCGGGATTTGCGAACGAATATTACCGGTTTTACCGGTTTCAGAGCCCGCAGGGGATTTACTGAAACTTATAAATTGGACTGGGAGAATACAGGTACTGATACCATCACAGGTGCAAGCGTAAAATTAAATTTCCCGGCAGGTGCCACCCTTGATTCCGTCTCGCTTCCTTATGATAATCTTTCCGGAAATGAAATTACCTGGAATTTAGATCCGCTGGCGATGTTTGATAAAGGTTCGCTGACCATAACTTTTGAAATATCCAATTCTCTGGCTATGGGCGATAGCCTCTGTTTCTCTGCGTTCATCAGCCCCGTAGCCGGAGATTCGTTTCCTCCCGACAATTATGACACGCTTTGCCAAAGGATCGTAGCATCCTATGATCCCAACGACAAGCAATCCAGTCCTGAAGGCAATATTGCCCCGGACACCCGGAAAATTGATTATCTGATCCGCTTCCAGAATACGGGCACAGATACGGCTTATAAGGTTGTGATCGTGGATACCGTGGATGCCAATCTTCCGCTTACTGAATTGGTAATGAACAACAGCAGCCATCCTTACAGCCTTGAGATTCGGAACAATACGCTGATCTGGACTTTTGACAATATCCTGTTGCCGGACAGCCATATCAACGAGCCGAAAAGCCACGGCTTCATCAGGTACACCGCAGGCATACGCCCCGGAATAGCGGTGGGCGATACTATTCTAAACCGCGCTTATATTTATTTTGATTATAACAGCCCCATCATTACCAATCAAACGGTAAGCGTGGTGAAACTGCAAACTGGAATTAACGAGCCTGAAGAAGTTATCCCTGTACCTTTTGCGATCTATCCCAATCCCGCCCAGGATGTATTGCACATTCGCAATACTGCGGCTAAAGGAAGATTGACCCTGCATATATATGATGTCACCGGCAGGCTGTGGCGGCAATTGGAAATGGGCCGGGAAGAAATAACGCTGAACATTGAGCACTTTCCTCCAGGAATGTACTTTGTGCGGGATATTGTCTCTGGCGCCAACCAAAAAGTAATCATTAAATAAGGATGGTACCTTCTCAATCTTGCTCCATCCGGGAAGATCTATTAAGGTTTTCCCGCCACGATCCTCAAACCAGCATCCCTGCTATAGCAGCGGTAAGGAAGCAAGCCAGTGTGCCTCCAACCAAAGCACGCAGGCCAAGTTCTGAAAGCATGGTTTTGCGGTGAGGTGCAATCACGCCAATTCCCCCGATCTGGATGCCGATGGAGGCAAAGTTGGCAAAACCGCAGAGGGCGTAAGTAGCGATAATAATGGATTTCTCATTTGTGAGCATCGCAGTATCCTTCAGGTTGCCGAGGGAGACATACGCCACAAACTCATTGAACAGCGTCTTTTCGCCCAGCAGTCGTCCTACGGAGGTAAGGTCTTGCGCTGGCACACCCATGATCCAGGCGAAAGGCGCGAAGAGATGGCCGAGAATATAGCGGAAGCTGAATCCTTCATAATAGCCATTTGTGCTTTCTCTGATCACCTGGTTCAGGCCCGTAGGTTCGCCAATGCCATGCAGAAAAATGTAGTCAAACATGGCCACAAATGCGAGAAATACCAGCAGCATGGCCCCCACATTTACGGCCAGCTTCAGGCCCTGCGTAGTGCCATTGGAGATGGCATCCAGCACGTTTTTCCCCATCTTTTCTTTGCTGATGTTGAGGTCGCGGTTCACTACCTCCGTTTCAGGGATCATTATCTTGGCGATGAGCAATGCAGCCGGTGCTGACATGATGGAGGCCGTGAGCAGGTGCGTGGCAAAGATTTGCCGCGCCACAGGATCGGTGCCACCCAAAAAACCAATGAATGCAGCCAACACGCCTCCGGCAATGGTGGCCATTCCTCCGGTCATTAGCGCCATGATTTCTGAGCGTGTCATTTTATCCACGTAAGGTTTTACCACAAGCGGTGCTTCCGTCTGGCCCACGAATATATTGGCGGCTGCGGCCAGGCTTTCTGCGCCCGACAATCGCATCGTCTTTTTCATAATCCAGGCAAAAGCCATTACCACATATTGAAGAATATTCAGGTAATAAAACAAGGATGTTAGGGCGGAAAAGAAGATGATGGTGGGCAGCACCTGGAAAGCGAAAATGTATCCGAATGAATTTACATCTGTAACCAGTTTGCCAAAAAGAAAATCCGCACCGTGGAGTGTAAAGGTGAGCACTATGACAAAGCCGCTGCTGATAAAGTCGAATACCGCCTTTACGGCCTCTACTTTCAGGACGGCCAGTGCAAAAACGACCTGAAGGCCAATGCCGGTGGCCACAAGCCTCCAGTCAATTTTTCTGCGGTTGTTGCTGAAAAGAACCGCCACAATCAGGAGAATGATGATGCCCAGAATGCCCCGGAAAACATCGTATAAAATAGTGGCGGTGGTGCGGGCTTGCGGTACAAACTCAAAGAGCAGCACTTGTTCTCGGTCCATCAATTCTAGTTTAGTAGCCGAGATATTCCTGATGCCGTAAGGCGTATTGGCAGCTATGGTGCTGTTGCCCTGGCTAAACGTAATGGTGCTGTCGTGGAGTTGCCAGGTTCCTTTCTGGTTTGCGAGGGAAAAGAGGCTGCTGTCGCGCAGCAGCAGGATTTGGGGCGATACGGCTGTGGTGTCGCTTTCCTGCACGATGGCGATCAGCTTCCACTGCCGGGCCATTGTTTTTTCAAGAGTAGGATATTCGTAGGAGCAGGAGGAGAAGAGGAGAACCGTGAGCAGCAGACTCCAAAGCCGCTTATCCATTATCGCCTTCTTTGCCTTCCTCCCTTCGTCTGATTTCATCTCGGAGTTTTGCGGCCAGGATATAGTTTTCTACCTCAATGGCTTCATCCAGCAGCTTTTTCAGATCGTCCATTGACTGCTTGGCAAGGTCAGCCGGCTTTTCTGCTGAAGTTTTCGCGGACGGGCTTTTGCGGCTGCGTTTCTCATCTTTTTCCAGCTCCTCGGCTTCGAGGTCGCTAAGGATGATGCCGGCATCCTGCAGGATGGATTCGTAAGTAAATATGGGGCATTTGAACCGGAGGGCAATAGCAATGGCATCAGATGTCCGTGCGTCTATTTCGTGCTCTCTTGTTCCATTGGCACAAACCACATGTGCATAGAAAATACCTTCATGCAGCCTGTGTATAATCACCTCTTTTACTTTAATATCAAATGATTCAGAAAGTGATTTAAACAGGTCGTGTGTCATGGGCCTCACAGGCACAATCTTCTCAATTTCAATAGCAATGGCCTGGGCTTCAAAAGCACCGATGATAATGGGCAGTTTTCGCGAACCGTTCTTTTCTTCCAGGATCAACGTATAGGATGTAGAAGTATGGCCTGATGAAATTCCTAATATCTTGAGTTCGGTCTTTTGCATTGGAGCAACCTTAGGAGGCTTTTAATTCTTTAGCAGCTTTAATCAGCTTTGGCAGCACTTCAAAGGCATCGCCTACAATGCCATAATCTGCTGCCTTAAAAAATGGGGCTTCAGGATCCTTATTGATAACAGCGATCACTTTGCTGGCGTTTACACCGGCCAGATGCTGTATCGCTCCTGAAATACCGATCGCAATATAAAGATTCGGGCGAATGGCCAGTCCGGTTTGGCCTACGTGTTCTGAATGCGGGCGCCAATCCATGTCAGACACCGGCTTGGAACAGGCGGTAGCGGCTCCCAGCGTTTCGGCAAGTTCTTCGAGCGGGCCCCAGTTATCCGGGCTTTTCATGCCGCGTCCTCCTGATACCACCACTTCGGCTTCCGTCAGCGAAAGCTTCCCCGTAGACTTTTTTACTTCCTTAATTTCAGTATTTACCGCAGCATCATCTATTTCTACATTGAATTTCTCAATGGATGCTTCTTTTGGATTTTCCTGCGCCTTCACAGAATTTACCAGCAGTGCCAGCACTTTTTTATCGCTTTCCATTTTAACATGGCTAAAACCCTTTCCACTGAAAACCGGCTTTTTTACAATGAAATCTCCATCCATTTGCGGAATATCAATAACACCGGTTATGGCTGCCGCTTTCATCCTGGCAGCAACTCTCGGAGCAAGCGATTTTCCATTGAAAGTACTGGCGAATATCACGAGCTTGGCGCCTTCCTTTTCTGCTGCCTGTACGATGGCTGCGGCATAACTGCTCACGCGATATTGTTTTAGTTTTTCATTCCCGGCAACCAGTATCTTGTCAGCGCCATATTTTCCTATGGATTTCAGGGTTTCTTCTGATACCTCACCAATGGAAACAGCCGTAACGCTATCTCCTGATTTTTCAGCAATTTGAGAAGCATAAGAAACTGCTTCGAAGGTGGCTTTTTTAAACTGTCCATCCCAGTTTTCGGCATATACTAAAACAGGCATTTATTTTTAATTATGCTGGTTAAATTTTTTGACAATCAGAACAGCAAAAGGTTCTGAACTTAATGAACGGGTTTATATTACTTTGGCTTCTGAGTGCAGAAGTTGAATGAGTTCCCCCGCATTTTCCGGATCTATGTATTTGCATTCACCTTTTTCCTTTGGCGGTTCATATTCCGCAACCGAGGTATGTTTGGTCACATCAGCAGCCGGAACATTCTGAATAGGTTTGGAGCGCGCCATCATAATTCCGCGCATATTCGGAATGCGGGGTTCAGCCAGTTCTTTGGTAGCACTCAGCACCAGCGGCAGTGGCGATTGCAACGTCTCGTGCCCGCCATCAACAAACCGGGTGATGGTAGCTGAGCCGTCAGCAACTTCTACAAAGGTAGACAGCCCAACCGATGGAATTTCCAGCATTTCTCCGAGCAGATCGCAAACCTGGCCACCATTGTAGTCAATAGATTCGCGGCCCGTAATGATGAGGTCAAATCCTTTATCTTTTATAGCTGCGGCAATTTGTTCGGCCACGAAAAAGGCATCGGCAGGTTCAGCATCCACACGCATGGCTTCGTCAGCGCCTATTGCCAGGCACTTTCTGATGATGGCTTCAGATGATGCATCACCTACGTTGATGATAGTAATGGTACTGCCGGAATGTTTTTCCTTGAGTTCAAGTGCCTTCGCAAGTCCGTGTTCATCATAAGGGTTAATAATAAACTGAACTCCTGAGTAGTCAACTGACTTGCGGTCACTGGAAAATTTTACTTTTGTCGTGGTGTCCGGAACCTTGCTCACACACACTAAAATCTTCATAAATCCTTGATTTTTGGGAGCTGCAAACGTACTAAAAAATGAAGAATGGCTAATGATCGCCTGGCGAAACTGGAAGAGATGCAAAAGGCCGATCCTCAGGATCCCTTTCTGATATATGCTATCGCTCTTGAATATATGGGAAAAGGCGATTTTGAGGCTGCGCTGCACCATTTCCTGCGGCTCAATGCAATGGATCCGGATTACCTGCCCCAATATTTTCAGTTGGGCCAGCTTTACGAAGGAATGAACGAACATTCTGAGGCGGCAGCCGCTTATGAACGGGGAATTTCATTGGCTGTCCGGCAGCGCGAGCAAAAAACGCTGAATGAATTGCGGCAGGCTCTTGAATTACTGTCTGAAGATTAGGGCGTTTTTTTCCGGTTTATTTTTAAAATCTTAATAAAGAAGAAATTGAAGTCTGAAAAAGACGAGATCATTTACGGCATCCATGCTGTGGAAGAAGCTGTGGCGGCAGGCAGGGAAATATCCAAAGTGCTGATACAGCAGGAGTACCGTGGCGAAGGGCTGACGGGACTCGTGAAACTGCTAAGGAAAGAGGCCATTCCATATCAGCATCTGCCCAAAGAGCGAATGAAGAGAATGCCGGGCAGGGCACAACAGGGCGTGGTGGCATTTATTTCTCCCATAGAATTTCATGATCTGCAACAATTGCTGCCTGCGCTGTTTGAGCAGGGAAAAATGCCGCTCATTGCTGTGCTTGATGGAATAACGGATGTAAGAAATATTGGTGCTATCGCCCGTAGCGCGGAGTGCTTTGGCGTGCATGCATTAGTGGTGGCGGCAAAAGGGACGGGCGCTATCAATGCTGATGCAGTGAAAAGTTCAGCCGGGGCCTTGCTCAAAGTGCCGGTTTGCCGCGAGAAGAATCTTTCCAATGCCATCCACTTCATGAAGCAATCCGGCCTCATGGCGATTGGAGCAGGAGAAGATGCGAAGAAGCCACTTCAGGAAGCTGAACTTACGCACCCGGTGGTGCTTGTTCTTGGAGCCGAAGGAAAAGGAATTGGAAAAGAAATAGCGGGCCTGCTCGAAGATTCAATTAAAATTTCAATGGCGGGAACTATCGGCTCTCTGAATGTATCGGTTGCTGCCGGGATCATCTTCCATGAGGCCATGCACCAACGGCTGAAAGCGGAATAAAAAGCATGGACCTTTGAAGGATGTAATAATAATAGGAGGCGGCCTGGCGGGATTAACCTCTGCCATTCTCCTGGGCCGCGCAGGATTCGATGTGCTGGTGATAGAGAAAAATCAGTATCCTTACCATAAGGTCTGTGGCGAATACATCGCAAATGAGGTATTGCCATTTTTAAAATCCCTGGGTGTGGAACCGGAGCGGCTCAATGCCACAAAAATTAAGCACTTGCAAATCTCTGCACCTTCCGGCAGGCTGCTGGAAATGCCGCTGGACCTGGGAGGTTTCGGCATCAGCCGGCAATCCTTTGATCATCATTTATATGAAAAGGCAATAAGCGCTGGCACTGAATTCTTGCTTAATACTAAAGTGTATGACGTAAAATTTACGAATGACGTGTTTGAGGTTGAGATTCCCGGCAGAGCGCCCCTAAATGCTAAGGTTGTGATCGGAACTTTTGGCAAGCGCTCGAATATTGACCGTCAGCTCAGTCGCAAATTCATGCAACAGCGATCTCCCTGGATGGGAGTGAAGTATCACGTCCGGCTCGATTATCCTGACGACCTGATCGCACTACACAATTTCCATGAGGGCTATTGCGGTATTGCACCCATTGAGTTCAGCAAAGTGAATATATGCTACCTCACCAGCCGCGACAACCTGAAAAAGCATGGGAGCATTCTCGAAATGGAAAAGCAGGTATTGTATAAAAATCCATACCTGCAGGCGATATTTTCAAAAGCCCATTACCTCTTTATGAAGCCGGAGGTGATCAATGAAATTTCTTTCGGAAAAAAGGAACCCGTATGGAACCATATCCTGATGGCTGGAGATGCAGCAGGAATGATTGCTCCCTTGTGCGGAAACGGAATGGCAATGGCCATCCATGCTGGGAAGATTGCAGCGGAAGAATGCCACCGTTTTTTGAAAAGCGAAACTTCGCGCAGCCAAATGGAGCAAGCTTATTCCCATCGCTGGGATAAGCTCTTCGCGCAGCGGCTATGGGCAGGCCGCCAGATCCAGCGGTTGTTTGGCGAGAAGCTGCTCACCGAGGCGGCCATCAGCATTGCCAAAAATATTCCTCCGCTGGCCCGCTTTCTTGTGAAGAAGACGCATGGGGAGACGTTTTAGGCTGGATGGCGCTATGGGGTAAAAAGTGAATCAGGTGGTAGAAGTTTGGGTGAGTATCAATTACCCTTTTTCACACGGCTTTTTGTTGAAGGTAAATACATGAAACCGCTAAAGCGGTAACGTCACACCTGACATTCGTTACCCCCGGTTTAAACCGGGGGCTATTTAAAAATGATTTTTACGACTTTTAAAATCAAGATATTCTATCATGTACTCAGGCCAGGTTTTCGTGGTAACCTGCCCGTATATCAAAGAAGTAATCAGCAGAAATCAAAGATAGCAGCATTGGTTTTTTTCATTGTGGTTATTGTTTGTGGTTAAAAAATGCTGATGATAATCAGTGGAGAATTGTACTATTATACCACGAGCGGGATAAAATCTTGAACTACAAACAAACCTGTCATTCCTGAATTTCGCGATAGCGGAATATCAGGAATCTCCTGCACATAAAGGCCTTGCCAGGGTTACGTGGCTGCTTTTACAGCGCTGGTGCGAGTTTAGCGACAGCGTAACTCGTACCATTACAGAGGCCAAGCGACTCCGGGCTATTGCTTCTCTCGATAATTTATATCTTAGCGCTATCTTAAAAATTGTAAAACCATGAGAAACCACCTTATTCTTTTGCTACTGTGCCTGTTGTTTTTCACTGGAGCTTATGCCCAAGATCGTGAAATCAAATGGCTTACAGGCGTTACCGTAGGTACATCCCTCAATTCGACCTATTACAATGATAATTACAGTTTCGGCCTCAATGCCGCTGGTGAGGTGAGCCATCGCCTTGGTAACCGGTTTTGGATTACGAGCGGTGCCGGAATTTCCTGGATGAAATATGATTTCGAAGGAGTAGGCATGTCGCATGAAGAGGTCATGAACAGCAGGCGATGTCCAGTAGCATGTTTCAATACTTATGGATATGATTTTGTCAGCAATGAGATTTTATCCTTAGTGCTTCCACTGAATTTGCAACTTAATGTTATTAGCCGAGAGCGATTTTGGGGTGGGTTAAAAGCAGGAGGAAAGTATTACCTGAATTTGGCCGGAAGAATAAATGAATACCGGACTTATTCCGATAAAGAAGGTAATTATTCCTGGAGCTATCACGAACGGGATGGGCTTGCCGGAGAATTACTGCTAAATGGCAATTGGAGTGTAAAACCCAACTTGATATTTTCTATGGACATGGGTTTAGCAGCATTTTATGCGCCCATTCATTTGAAAAATTGGGGAAGTTATGAAGAGGAAATGAACCTTTCTCCTTTGATTAATTTTAAGCTTCTTCTTCCGGGGAGGTAGGGGTTTGGGTGTGGCACCAGCGTTAGGAGGCCATAGCAATTAAAATGAAAAAAAGAATTAGCTTTATCATGATGTTTGGGTTTTATGAGATTAAAGAAATATTAACGATTAATAGTATTTAAAATCGAAACGGCCATCAGTTATATAAATGGTATCAGCGCATTCTCCCTTTTTTGGCACTACGGTCATCCAAAAAGTACCGGAAACGATGTCCTTATCTAACCTTGAAATGTGTAGTTACCGTTGCTGGTGCGAGTTTAGCGATAGCGTAACTCGTACCTTCACAGTACAGCCAGTTTAATAAGTTGATTTTCATTTGCACTGCTGTATTTCCAATGCCGTGGCTCACTTACAAAGCCAGCTTCGACCGGATTGTTGTGAATATATTCAACCTTTTGATCAATAACCGCATTGCTCCACAGTTCAATCGGTTTATTATGCTGTTGCCAAAACTGATAATTCTTAACATTACTGCTCTTTGACCCGGCACGCTTCATCATCCAAAGCAGCCATTCCTTTCGGCTTTCTGCCGGGTTTGTCCCTATAGCTTTTTGCAATTCTATTGAAGTATATTTCTTAAAATCCCTCATCAGATCAGAAGGATTATGATCAGTAGCACTAAAAATTAAATGCACATGACTTGGCATAATGCACCAGTCAAATATTTCCATTCCTTTTTCTTTCTGACAATATTTTAGGCTCTGCACTAAAATCTCACAATATTCTTCTCTTACGAATACATCCAGCCAATAAACGGTAGCAAAACTCACAAAATATAGGCCTTCACTATTGTAGAACTTGTATTTCCTGCTCATGGCTGATAAAGGTACGAGTTACACTGCATAATCTTCCATTGTCATTTCAGATTATTCCGTTAAACTCGCACCAGCAAAGGGTAACTCGTACCTTTAGAGCACAGCCAGTTTAATAAGTTGATTTTCATTTGCACTGCTGTATTTCCAATGCTGTGGCTCACTTACAAAGCCAGCTTCGACCGGATTGTTGTGAATATATTCAACCTTTTGATCAATAACCGCATTGCTCCACAGTTCAATCGGTTTATTATGCTGTTGCCAAAACTGATAATTCTTAACATTACTGCTCTTTGACCCGGCACGCTTCATCATCCAAAGCAGCCATTCCTTTCGGCTTTCTGCCGGGTTTGTCCCTATAGCTTTTTGCAATTCTATTGAAGTATATTTCTTAAAATCCCTCATCAGATCAGAAGGATTATGATCAGTAGCACTAAAAATTAAATGCACATGACTTGGCATAATGCACCAGTCAAATATTTCCATTCCTTTTTCTTTCTGACAATATTTTAGGCTCTGCACTAAAATCTCACAATATTCTTCTCTTACGAATACATCCAGCCAATAAACGGTAGCAAAACTCACAAAATATAGGCCTTCACTATTGTAGAACTTGTATTTCCTGCTCATGGCTGATAAAGGTACGAGTTACACTGCATAATCTTCCATTGTCATTTCAGATTATTCCGTTAAACTCGCACCAGCGTGGGGGAGGTAGGGGTTTGGGTGCGGCACCAGCGTTAGGAGGCCATAGCAATTAAAACGAAAATAAAGAACTAGCTTTCTCATGATGTTTGGGTTTTATGAGATTAAAGAAATATTAACAATTAATAGTATTTAAAATCGAAACGGCCATCAGTTATATAAATGGTATCAGCGCATTCTCCCTTTTTTGGCACTACGGTCATCCAAAAAGTACCGGAAACGATGTCCTTATCTAACCTTGAAATGTGTAATTCTCCAATGCTGCTGGAATCCGTTTCATAATGGCATATAACCGAAGGATAATATGTCCGATACGCTCCACCGCCAAAAGGATAAGTAATTAACCTGAAGGTACCTGTATCCTCTACCAATCGGCTGCCTGAAACAAACCCTATATTTAAATTTTCGGATGAATCATAATCAGGCTCATAGTATCTATTTGCTGAAATACTAAGCTCTCCACTCTTATAAATAGCTTTTGGACCGGTTGTCGGATGTCCCGGCAGCTTATTCGGAAGCCAAAGCTCCCCGTTTACCTTCATGCCAAAAGTGTTCTCACCCGAGGTGGTAATGGGCGGCAGCCCAGGCTCAGAATTAGGTTTAGGTTCGTCTTTCTTCCGGCATTGCATCGCCAGTAATAAAAAGGCAAAGGTTGCAACAAGTATGGTGGCTAAGTTTTTCATGGGGCTGATATTTTCAACTCTTTTGGTAGCGGAAAGTTAATTTTCTTTTCTTAGACCAAAAACTTAATCCCAAAAAGAAATGATATTGCTGCATTACCTCATAACTCCAATGAAGTATAGCGGGTGGCAGTACTTTTTCATGGTTTTTCTGCCGTTAGCGCGCGTTTAGTGTCAGCATAACGCGCGCTAACCTGGATCCAACCCGGTTGGTTAGCGGCACGAAAAACAAATTTATTAAAGTGTCAGTAGCTGAAATCCGGTATATCAGCTTTGAAGCGGTAATTTTGAACCATCTTTTTATCACCAGAGAATTTTCTGAATTAATATATGAAATATCTTGCTGAGCTGAATGAAGTACAGCAGCAGGCCGTGCAGCATGGCGAAGGTCCGTTAATGATCATTGCAGGAGCCGGGTCGGGCAAAACGCGGGTACTCACCTACCGCATAGCCCATTTGCTCCAGAATGATGTAGATGCTTTCCGTATTTTATCCCTAACGTTTACGAACAAGGCTGCCCGTGAAATGCGGGAGCGAATAGAAGCGCTGGTAGGTACCGAAGCAAAGAACCTGTGGATGGGCACTTTCCACTCGGTATTTGCCCGGATATTAAGAATAGAAGCGCACCACATTGGCTATCCCGGCAATTTCACCATTTATGATACGGACGACAGCAAGAGCCTGATCCGCAGTATCCTGAGAGAAGAGGATCTTGATCCTAAGCTTTACAAGCCGAGCCTCGTGCTGAACCGGATCTCCCTCTCCAAGAACAATTTCATCTCATGGCAACAATACCAGGACGATCCTGAAATTCAGGCAGAAGACCAGTCCAATGCCCGTCCTAAATTGGGTTTGCTATATGAGAAATATGCGAAACGCTGCTTCACTTCCGGAGCCATGGATTTCGATGACATTCTGCTGAAAACCTATGAATTGTTTACGCGTCATGCCCCTGTACTGAATAAATACCAGCAGAAGTTCCGCTATGTACTCGTGGATGAATACCAGGATACCAATCATCTTCAGTATCTCATCATCCGGAAGCTGGCGGCCGTTCATCGCAACATTTGCGTGGTGGGAGACGATGCCCAGAGCATCTATGCTTTCCGGGGTGCCAACATTAAAAATATCCTCGATTATGAAAAGGATTATCCTGACCTGGCCGTCTACAAGCTGGAACAAAACTATCGTTCTACGGAAAACATCGTGAACGCTGCCGGGGCGGTGATCAGCAAAAACCGCTATCAACTGAAGAAGGAGCTTTGGACCCAGAACCAGGCCGGCAGCCTGATCAAGGTTTTTAAAGCGCAGTCAGAAAGTGAGGAAGGCAGGATCGTAGCGCAAACCATTTTTGATGAAAGAATGACCAATCGCTATCGCAATAGCCACTTTGCGATCCTCTACCGTACCAATGCCCAATCGCGCGCATTCGAGGAATGGCTGCGAAAACTGAATATTTCGTACCAGATCATTGGCGGCATTTCGTTTTACAGCCGGAAAGAGGTGAAAGACCTGCTGGCCTATTTTCGCCTGGCCGTGAATCCGCGGGATGAGGAGGCCCTGAAGCGGGTGATCAATTATCCCAAAAGAGCCATTGGCAAAACCACGTTGGAGCAACTGATCATTCTGGCCAACAAGAACAGTGTGAGCATTTGGGAGGTGATACAGCACATCAGCCAAACACCGTTTGATGCCCGCGTGAAGCATATTCTTGAAAATTTCCGTGTAATGATCGAAAGCTTCCAGGTGCGGGTACAGGAAACTGATGCCTACGAAATGGGGATGCAGATAGCCCGTGAATCCGGCATTCTGAAGCTGATGTTCGAGGATAAAACTCCTGAAGGTGTGGCGCGATACGAGAATATCCAGGAATTGCTCTCGGCAGTCAAAGAATTTACAGAGCGGGGAGAAGATGAGGATGCGGAGGGCAATGCCAGGAACTTAGCGCTGTTTATGCAGGAAGTGTCATTGCTTACAGATGCCGACACCAAAGATCCCGATGCTGACAGCGTAACGATGATGACCATACATGCTGCCAAAGGGCTGGAGTTTCCGGTGGTGTTTGTGGGTGGGCTGGAAGAAAATCTTTTTCCCTCGCAAATGTCGCTGCAATCCCGTGAGGACCTGGAAGAGGAGAGGCGCCTGTTTTACGTAGCCTTAACACGGGCACGGGAAAAAGTGTACCTCTCATTTGCCAAAAGCCGCTTCCGGTGGGGAACGTTAGTGCCGGGCGAGCAAAGCCGGTTTATTGATGAAATAGATCCCCGCTTTCTGGATTATCAGCAGCCTGCACAAAAGCAGAAGCCGCAGTTTTCGCTGCCCAATCTGACAAAACCGGTAATGAGAAAAGCCAATTTCTCGAAGGCCGTTCATCAGCCATCACCTGATTTTAAACCGGATGATGTGAGTACGTTAGAGAGCGGCATGCAGGTGGAGCACAACCGTTTTGGACAGGGCACCGTTGTGAATGTAAATGGTGACAGCCAAAACCGAAAAGCAACAATTGAGTTTAAAGGTTTGGGACAAAAGCAAATACTGTTGAAGTTTGCCAAAATGCGCATCATAAACTGATAAAGGTTTTTCCCTTTAAAAGATCGTTTTTTGCACCCAATTCTGTTCCCTGAAAATATTTTTTACATTTAGATTTTAAATTATGATTGAAGAAGAATTAAAAATGGAGTACAACTCCAACCGGCCGGAAATGGTGATCCGGGAATATGGAAGAAATATCCAGAAGATGATAGAGTTTACCATAGGAATTGAGGACCGGGAAAAGCGAACCGCAGCCGCCCATGAGATTATTGATGTAATGTCGCAGATTAATCCCGGAGTAAGAGGGCAGGGAGACTACAAGCACAAGCTCTGGGATCACCTGCACCTGATCTCACATTTCCGCCTGGATGTGGAGGCACCGTATCCGCCACCCGAAGAAGATACGCTCAAAACGCAGCCGGATCCCATCCCTTATGCCAGCAATAATATTAAGCTTCGCCACTATGGACGCATAGTAGAGCAAATGATTAAAACCGCTACGGAAATGGAAGATGGCGAGGCAAAAGAAGAATTGGTGGATTCTATTGCCAGCTACATGCGCATGTCATATAAAATCTGGAACGATGACAAGGTAACGGATGAAAAAGTGCTGAACGATCTGAAGAATATGTCAGGAGGCAAACTTCAGCCGGATACCATTAAAGGACAGTTGAAAATACCAGACGCTCCTTCCCAGCATGCAAAACGCCACAGGCGCGACTACCGGACAAACAAAGGGAAGGGACGGAAGAACTTTCGCAGAGGCGGCAAGAAATAAAACGAATGGAATCTTTTGTAATTAACGGACCGGTAAGGCTCTCAGGAACCATACAGCCGCAGGGTGCAAAAAATGAGGCACTACAAGTGATTTGCGCTACATTGCTTACCGCGGAAAAAATTGTGATCCGCAACATACCTGAGATACGGGATGTGCTGAAGCTGCTGGAGATTATCCGTGGGCTGGGCGTAAAAGTGGACCGGCTTGCGCCAAATGATTATGAATTCAAGGCAGATGATATTGATCTGGACTATCTCCATTCCCCTGATTTTTTCAGCAAAGTTGGAAGCCTGCGCGGATCTATAATGCTGATGGGACCGCTATTGACGCGGTTTGGAAAAGGCGTGCTCACCAAGCCGGGTGGCGATAAAATCGGCAGGCGCAGACTGGATACTCATTTTACCGGATTTGAAAAGTTGGGCGCCAGCTTTGAAGCCGATCCTGAACAACGCTTTTACAAGCTGACTGCAAACCGGCTCAAAGGCGCGTATATGCTTTTGGACGAAGCCTCGGTAACCGGTACGGCAAACATTGCAATGGCTGCTGTACTTGCCGAAGGTAAAACCACCATTTACAATGCGGCCTGCGAACCCTACCTGCAGCAGCTTTGCAAAATGCTTAACAGCATGGGCGCCAACATCAGCGGCATTGGCAGCAATCTCCTTGTAATAGAAGGCGTGGAGAAACTAGGCGGCTGCGAACACCGCTGCCTTCCTGATATGATCGAGATTGGTAGCTTCATCGGGATGGCCGCTATGACCCAGTCTTTACTCCGCATTAAAAATGTAGGCTATGAGCACCTGGGCATTATCCCGGAAGTTTTCAAGCGGTTGGGAATACGCATGAGCAGGGAAGGAGACGACCTGGTAATTCATGGACAGGAAGAGTATGAAATTGAGACTTTCCTTGATGGATCTATCATGACTGTGGCGGATGCAATATGGCCAGGATTTACGCCCGACCTTATCAGCATCGCATTGGTTACTGCCACGCAGGCCAAAGGAAATGTCCTGATCCATCAAAAGATGTTCGAGAGCCGGCTGTTTTTTGTGGACAATCTTATTGACATGGGCGCGCAGATAATTTTGTGCGACCCGCACCGGGCCACCGTTATGGGCCTTGCACGGAAACATCCGCTGAAAGGAATCAGCATGCGCTCGCCCGATATTCGGGCCGGGGTTTCTCTGCTGATTGCCGCCCTTTCAGCAGAAGGAAGAAGCACCATTTACAACATTGAGCAAATTGATCGCGGCTATGAAAAAATTGATGAGCGCCTGAATGCGCTGGGAGCCGGGATAGCGAGGGTGAATGCGGCTGGTGATTAACTGCGAGCAGAGCATAACCATACTTTTTGCAATGGAAAGAACGCAACCAAACCGGCCAGTTCAGATTAAATCCTATAACCGTAAATCGTTAAATGTAAGTGAAAATTTGAATTTAATAAAAC
This sequence comes from Bacteroidia bacterium, assembly GCA_040880525.1. Classification (NCBI taxonomy): domain Bacteria; kingdom Pseudomonadati; phylum Bacteroidota; class Bacteroidia; species Bacteroidia bacterium. Next base: position 45,634 of record JBBDIG010000048.1, on the reverse strand, counting down.
CCTTATTTTCATTTTTTTAAAAACTATAGAAACACTTCGGTAATACACTCAACCCAAACTTATTCTTTTTCCAGCCGTGATTCAAACTGATAAGACCTTAAATAAGGTTGTACGCAATTGAAAAAATTAATTGTGAATACCTTGCGAACAGCCGGCAGAGTGGTTCCCTTGCCTCTGCTCTTCAAATTAACCGGAGAACAGCTCTTCCTGCCATTTTATCATGTCGTTTCCGATGAATACCTGCCGCATATCAGCCATTTGTATCAATACCGCAACACCCGCCACTTTGAGGCTGATCTTGATTTTCTGCTGAAATTTTATAAGCCGGTCAACCTGCAGGAGCTTAAATATTTGCAGGATGAAAAACTGCTTCACGCCAAACCCTGCATGTTACTTTCCTTTGATGACGGCCTGCGGGAATGCGCTGAAGTCATCGCACCCATTCTCCTGCGGAAAGGCATTCCGGCAGTATTTTTTATTAATCCACCTTTTATTGATAATAAAGGATTAATGTACCGCTATAAAGCGAGTTTGATCATTAATCAAATTAAAAAAGGAATTTCAGAGCCAGTGAAGAAAAGGATCTATGAGATCCTGGGGATTCCTGCCACTTTTAATCTTGAAGCGGCAGTGCTGAAAATCAATTTTTTACTGAAGCAAAAACTGGATGAAATAGCTGAGATACTCGAAGTTAATTTTGCCGGTTTTCTGCTAAAGGAGCGTCCGTATATGACTTCCGCGCAAGTTAAAGAAATGATAGACGATGGATTTAATATTGGAGGCCACAGTATGGAACACCCGCTATTCTCACTGTTATCCTATAATGAGCAGTGGGAGCAGGCGAAAAAAAGCATGGAAGAAATAACCAGGGATTATCAGCAGGAAACTCAGTCATTTTCATTTCCTTTTACAGATCACGGAATTTCTGCAAAACTCATTCAGCAGATGCATCGGACAGGGGTGGATTTTACTTTCGGGAGTGCCGGACTCAAACAGGATTTCAGTTACCGGCATTTACAGCGTTTTCCCATGGAAGGCACTAATCTTCCGGCCAGCGCTTTGGTGAAGGCAGAATACCTGTATTATTTGCTAAAGAAACCTTTGGGGAAGCATGGAATTGACAGACACATGGAATCAACGGATATTAGAATAATTATTAAAATATTAATTTTATTTATTATTTTGTGTTTAACATTATTTTTATTGGAATATAAATAACGACTTTCACACTTGACAATGTAAAAGCAATGGTAAAATCCCACAGTTTAATCTTGTAAGTCACTATATCGGCACTATGGCCCGGTCCCATAGCGAAGAGGTGAAGCTATCTCCAAAACTTTTTCTTCAAAGCTTTCTTTCTGTATTGGAATGGAAATTGGACAACTAAAAGTAAAACTAACGATGATGGAAGTGAAAAGGCTCATTCTGATACTAACGCTATTTTGTTTTGCCATATCTCCTGCTTTCGCACAAAAGGTGGGACTGAACCCCGGAGATCATGCTCCGGAGATCAATCTTAATAATCCCGAAGGCAAAGCCATCCCCCTTTCTTCATTAAAAGGAAATATGGTGTTTATTGACTTTTGGGCTTCCTGGTGCATTCCCTGCCGCAAAGAGCATCCAAACCTCAAAAGGGTATATACCAGGTTCAGGAACGGGGAATTTGACGGAGGACAAAGTTTTACGATTTACAGCGTCTCGCTCGATAAAGTGAAAGCAGACTGGATGCAGGCGATCCAGAATGATAAATTGGAATGGCCCAATCAGGTAAGCGACCTTCAGGGCTGGAAATCTGCAGCCGCCAGAACCTATGGCATCAATGCCATTCCGTATAATCTCCTGATTGATGGCAACGGAATTATCGTGGCCAAAGAACTCAGCGCTGCAGAGCTCGAGGAAATCCTTGCTTCCCGTATAAAGTAGCCGATCCTATATCTCCGGTGTCAGTTTGTCAGCACACCCTGCTGGCAATAATCTTGTTGAATGCGGCCGAAAGGAGAAGAACCAGAATTTTTGATGTTTTTATTGGAAACTCAAATAATAAAAAATCCATGAACGATAAGAAGGAAGAAAAAGAAGATATGAATATAGAGAATGACCTCGTGCCTGAAGAAGAAACAGTTACAGATGAACAGGCTTACGAGGAGGATCCAAAGGATTTGGAGAAAGACGAGTCGAAAGATCGCGATGAATATTATGATAAATTCATCCGGTTATATTCTGATTTTGAGAATTTCAGAAGGAGAACTCTTAAAGAGAAGGCGGAACTTATTACCAATGCCAATGCGAGCCTGGTAGCTGAGCTACTACCTGTATTGGATGATCTGGAGAGAGCCCTGGACTCAATGAAACTTGCCGAAAATGAAGATGTGCTGACGGGGGTGGAATTAATCTATAATAAACTCAAAAGAACGTTGGTGTCAAAAGGGCTGAAGGAAATGGAGGCGATTGGCGAACCGTTCGATCCGGATATGCATGAGGCATTGACAAAAATTCAGGCGCCAAACGATGAAATGAAAGGAAAAGTGGTGGATCAGGTTGAGAAAGGATATTTACTCAACGACAAAATTATCCGCCATGCTAAAGTGATAGTAGGACAATAAGAGGTATGACAAAAAGAGATTATTACGAGATATTAGGTATTTCAAAGGATGCCGGACAGGATGAGATCAAGAAGGCATATCGCAAGCTGGCGATCAAATACCACCCTGACAAGAACCCCGGAAATGCAGAAGCCGAAGAAAGTTTTAAGGAAGCAGCGGAGGCTTACGAGATACTGAGAGACGAGCAGAAGCGCGCGGCTTACGACCGTTTTGGCCATGCCGGTGCAGGCGCTTATGGAGGAGGAGGTGGCTTCAGCGGAGGCGGTATGTCAATGGACGATATTTTCAGCCGGTTTGGAGACATATTCGGTGGAGGTGGTGGCGATCCTTTTGACAGTTTCTTTGGCGGAGGCCGCTCAGGCGGAGGCCGGAGAAGGACTGTATACAAAGGCACGAACCTGCGCGTGAAGGTGAAGGTAACCTTGCAGGATGTGGCAGCAGGCGTTGAGAAAAAGCTGAGGCTCAAGAAATATCTTTCCTGCGAAACCTGCAGTGGTTCCGGTGCAAAAGGTGGCGATTCATTTTCCACCTGCTCCACGTGCCAGGGTTCAGGCCAGGTGCGCCAGGTTTCTAATACTTTCCTGGGGCAAATGGTGACGGCCAGCACCTGCCCCACCTGCCAGGGCGAAGGCAGAGTGATCACCAGCCGCTGTGATGTCTGCCATGGCGAGGGCCGCGTACATGGCGAGGAGGTGGTTACCGTAAAACTTCCGCCAGGCGTGAAGGATGGCGTACAACTGAGCGTTTCAGGCCGGGGAAATGCCGCACCACGTGGCGGAATTGCCGGAGACCTTATCGTGGTTATTGAAGAAATAGAACACAAATACCTGAAACGAGACGGAAGCAACGTTATGTTTGATCTCCATATTGGTTTTGCCGATGCTGCGCTGGGGACAGAGAAAGAAATTCCTACCATTGATGGAATGGTGAAAATTGACATTCCGGCAGGTACACAGGGAGGGAAAATATTCAGGTTAAAACATAAAGGTGTACCACGACTGGAAAACGGGCTGAAAGGCGACCAGTTGATTCATGTAAATATTTATGTGCCCAGAGCCTTCACAAACCAGGAAAAGAAAATATTGAAGGAACTGAGCAAATCAGAAAACTTTCAGCCAAAAGCCGAAAGTGATGAAAAAGGATTTTTTGAAAAAGTAAAGGAAATGTTTAGTTAGTGAATATATTTATGGTTAGGTAGATCCCGTTCCTGAAGCTTGAAAAAAGCAACGGAGCGGGATTTTTTTTGTTTTAATTATTGGAATTTAATTGTGACATTATAGTTATTATTTCTTAATCAAAAATTTTAATTTAAAATTCTGATGTGAAATAGTTAAAAGAATTTTAAAATATTTGATATTTCAATAGAAAATACGGTTTTATCGAATAGCAGATAATGTAGTTTTCAGCACACCCTTAACTTTGCAGAATTATTAAATCAAAATACAATCAATGATTTCCTATACAATTTCATGTGAAAATCCGGCAGGACAGTACCTGCAGATAGAAATGGCGATACCGGAAATAGAGGGGGATAAACTACAATTGCAAATGCCAGCCTGGCGTCCCGGGCGCTACGAGCTCGGAAATTTCGCGAAAAATGTGCAGGCATGGCGCGCTGAAGATATTGACGGCAAATTCCTGCCATTTGAGAAACGTACGAAAGACCTGTGGGAGGTAACCTGTAAAGATATCGATACGGTTGTGGTGAAGTATAATCTTTATGCCTCCGAGCTAAATGCCGGTTCTACGTATGTGGATGCTGAGCAACTCTATCTGAACCCGGTAAATTGCCTGATGTACGTGCCGCAGCGGGCAGGGGAGGATTGCAGCCTCAGCCTCAATGTTCCTGAAGATTACCTGGTGGCGGGCAGTCTCAGGCAAACGTCAGGTCATCAGTTATGGGCACCGGATTTTGACCGGTTAGCTGATTCTCCCATTATTGCATCTGCCACTTTGCAGCACCAGGATTTTGATCTGGGTGGTGTTCAGTTTCATCTCTGGTTTCAGGGAATCGCGCGGCCAGAGTGGAGCCGGATCCAAAAGGATTTCATGGCATTTACCGGGGAGCAATTGAAAGTATTCGGAGCATTTCCGGTAGAAGAATATCAATACCTGTTTCAGGTGCCGCCCTACCCTGTGTATCATGGTGTAGAGCATGAGCGGTCCACCGTCATAGCCCTGGGTCCGGGCTTCGAGTTGATGAAGCCGGAGAAGTATGGTGAATTCCTGGGCATCAGTTCGCACGAACTTTTCCATACCTGGAACGTGAAGGCGCTTCGCCCCGCTGAGATGTATCCGTATGATTTTACAAAGGAAAACTACAGTCCGCTCGGCTATGTGGCAGAGGGCGTTACCACTTATTATGGTGATTATATGCTGCTGAGGTCGGGCGTATGGAGTTTTAATGAATATTGCTATAAAGCCGGTAAAGTACTGAACCGCCACTTCCACAACTATGGCCGCTTTAACTTGTCAGTAGCCGCATCTTCATTTGATACCTGGCTTGATGGCTATAGCGAGGGCGCTCCGAACAGGAAAGTTTCCATTTATCATAAAGGAGCGCTGGTGGCGCTGATCCTGGATGTCCGCTTGCGCAAACGCAGCAATCACAAACTATCGCTGGACACGGTAATGCGCCAGCTTTATGAAAAATTTGCTCTGCAAAAAATAGGATTTACCGAGGCGGATTATAAAGGGACTATTGAAGCAATTTCAGACGAGGACTATACTGACTTTTTTCAAAATTACATTTGGGGCACGGATGCCCTGGATGAGGTGCTGGATGAGGCGTTTGATTTTTTGGGATTAGCGATAAAACGGGTTCCTTCTGCGTTTATGGCCGAACAGCGGCTGGGATTCAAGCTGAATGAGGAGATGATGGTAACGGCTATTGCTCCCGGTTCTCCTGCTGAGGTGGCAGGCCTTTCATTGAAGGACGAAGTGCTGAGCCTTAATGGCATTCCATTACAGGAGAAATACGTGCTCTCGCTCTTTGCGTTCTTCGAAAAGGCTAAGATGAAACTCACTGTCCGGTCGCGGGGAAATTTAAGGACGCTGAAGCTACAGGGCGGGAGTGAGACGTACTACCCGTACCACGAAGTAGTGAAACAGGAACATCCCACAGCAGAGCAAATGCGAAACTTTGAGGCCTGGGCAGGCCACCGGTGGGAGGCAGAATAAGGCATAAAATTAAATGTTTGGAGGACACAAAAAGGAAATCTACATTTGCACCTCGAAAAAACACTGCGGGGTAGAGCAGTTGGTAGCTCGTTGGGCTCATAACCCAAAGGTCGCAGGTTCGAGTCCTGCCCCCGCTACTACTTAAAAGGCTGATAAGAGATTATCAGCCTTTTTTATGTGCCTTGCAAGGAAATAATTTGGTGCGAACGGCAACAGCATTAGGTACCTGCAGTCCGTCTTTTCTTCCAGGCCGCATCGGAAGGTCTTTGAGCGTAGGATGATTTGACTTGGTGCTTGCGCTCCTGCTCTAGGTAGACGGCAAGCAGTGCTGCCACTTCTGCCTCATCCTCATTTTCCTGATACAGGTTATCCGGTGTGAAATGTTTCTGCACGAAATGCGTATCGAAGTTACCTGAGCGGAAAGCCTCATGTTCCATTACGAATTTGCCAAAAGGCAGCGTGTTGGCCACCCCCTCCAGATGAAATTCACTGATAGCGCGGCTCATTCGATCTATGGCTTCTATGCGCGTTGGCGCATGCGTTACCAATTTCGAGATCATCGGATCATAAAAAACAGGGATTTCCATCCCTTCCTCATAGCCGCTGTCCGTTCGTACGCCAGGCCCGTCTGACGGGCGATAACCGGTAAGCGTTCCGGTATCAGGCAGAAAATTGTTGTAGGGATCTTCCGCATAGATCCGCAATTCTATAGAATGGCCGTTCAGCCAAAGATCTTCTTGCTTGAAACTTATTTTTTCTCCGCGGGCAATTTTTATCTGCTCCTTTACGAGGTCAACGCCCGTTACCATTTCGGTTACAGGATGCTCCACCTGCAGGCGGGTGTTCATTTCAAGGAAATAAAAATTAAGGTCCTGATCCAGGAGAAATTCCACGGTGCCGGCACCTTCGTAGTGGCAGGCACGCGCCACATCCACCGCACTTCGTCCGATGCTTTCCCGGATTTCTGGCGTAAGAATGCATGAGGGTGCTTCCTCGACCACTTTCTGGTGCCGCCTCTGGATGGAGCATTCCCGCTCAAAGAGGTGAAGAAAATTCCCGTGCTGGTCGCACAGGACCTGCACTTCAATATGCCGAGGAGAGGAAATATACTTTTCGAGGAACACCGACCCATCCCCAAAGGATGATTGCGCTTCACTCACGGCCCGCTGCATTTGCTCGTGAAATTCGCTGGCAGCGTTGACTACCCGCATTCCTTTTCCACCGCCACCGGCAGCAGCTTTTATCAATACCGGGAAGCCGATTTCCTCAGCTACTCTGGCAGCCTCAGCCAAATCCGAGACGGCCGTATTGGTTCCCGGCAGCATGGGAATATTGTATTGCTTAGCTGCCCTTTTGGCTGCCAGTTTATTGCCCATCATTTCTATAGAAGAAGAAGAGGGGCCGATAAACTTAATTCCGGCCTCCTGTACCTTTTGGGCAAATGCAGCATTTTCAGAGAGAAAACCGTAGCCCGGATGAATCCCGTCTGCTTTAAATTGTAAGGCAGTTTCTATGATCTTATCTCCGAGGAGGTAAGAAGCCGAGGAAGCCGCGGGACCAATACACACTGCCTCGTCAGCATAGCGTACGTGCAGCGCATCCCGGTCAGCTTCAGAAAAAACAGCTACTGTCCCGATTCCCATTTCCTTTGCAGAACGGATGATGCGCAGGGCTATCTCGCCTCTGTTACTGATGAGTATTTTTTTCATGCTAAAGGTGGTGTACGCTGAGCAATATTATTCAGCATCAGGATGCGTCAGTTCCGGGTTATCTATCATCTGGAGGTCAACCCAAAGTTTTTCAGACGGACTCATGGCGCCAAATCCAAGTACACCTCCCGAAGAGTTGGCGATGTGGGAGGCCAGCGTTTTAAAACTTACATAAAGTTTGGTCGCCAGGTTATATTCTATTTTAGGCCATAGCTCATTTACCTTTGCCAGTTTTTGAGAAATCCACAGGTTGCGTCCTTCAGCATTATCCGCAATGCCCTTTAGTTCCTGGATCTTATCCTGCAGGCTCTGATGGAAATTTTCGTCTATTTCACGATAAAATTCGCGAAGCAAATAGTCCTCCTTCATGGTACGAAAATGGGTGATCCGTTCGGCCCATTCCAGTTCCTGCTGATCAATTACATTGTCAGCGCCCGCTATCAGCACTGTAATCCAGGCGGGAACTTCATGAATGAATTTATATTCTTCGGGAGACAAATTTTCTAATCCTTGGTGCATCTATCTTTGATTGTTTGCGTGGGTGCAGGTTTTAAAGCGGTCAAAATTAGAAAATTTAGGGTTATCCATAAGGTAAAGCCTGACCGGAGTTTTTGTGATAAAATGCCAGCGACAGATTGATTTATAAATGCTTGAAAATGAGCAGTTGAATTTCAGCGGGAAATTTTTTTAGAGAAACTGGAACTATTTAGAAATAAAAGCAGGAGCATGGGCAACCCTGAGAAATAAGGCTTCGTCATACACACCAAAGGCAGCAAAAATGCCTGATGAAAGAAAACAGAAAGACATATCACTTGTGGAGAAGTGCATCAATGGTGATGTGCAAAGCCAGAAGGAATTGTTTCAATTATATTATTCAAAGATGTTAGCCATTTGCGACAGATATGCGAAAGACCGGGACGATGCCAAAGATGCTTTGCAGGATGGCTTCATTAAGGTTTTTGAAAATCTCCACACGTTCAATTTTAAGAGTTCGCTGGAGCATTGGATTCGCAGGATCATGGTAAATATGTCCATTGACAAGTACCGGAAAAAGGTTTCCGAACCCTTCAAGGTGGATGTGGACAAGGTCTATGATCTTTCTATTGAAGAGGAAATTCTGACACAACTTGATTATGAAGACCTTTTGGTATGCGTGCAGGAATTACCGCATGGATACCAGACGGTTTTCAATCTTTATGTAATAGAGGGGTTTAGCCATCAGGAAATAGGAGAGATGCTGGGAATAAGTGCCGGTACATCCAAAAGCCAGCTCCATAAAGCGCGTCACCAACTTCAGGAAGCAATTAAACAACGTCTTATTATCAGAAAATGAGCAGCAGAAAAGACATAGAGAGGTTTGATGACTTTTTCCGTGAAGCATTTGACGGGAAGGAAGCGGCCCATACTTCTGCCGAAATGGATGCTGACTGGAACGCGGTGAAATCACATCTGCCTGCAACCGGCAGCACAGCAGGTGGAACTGCTGCAAGTGGTTCCGGTTCGTTTGTGGTAGCTTCCTCTGTGGTGGCCGTTTTAACTGCAGCCCTTATTGCTATCATCGTAATAATGTCTGGCAATGAGAACAACAGTACTGATCTTGAAACAAGTTCGGAGATAAACTTACCAGAGCCGAACAAGGAGCTTGGAATGGAACAAGGAATATATATAGATCAGGAAGATGAAGCTCCGGCCCGTCAAAATCCTGAAAATGATAAGGAAACGGCTATTACTGAACAGAGTAAATCCAGCAAAGAAACCCTGGTCCCGGCAACGGAATCGTTATCCGGAAATGACGACAGGAATAGCGATCTGAGAAATTCCTCTGACCAGACTTCCGGACAGCAACCCCAAAGAATCCGGGAACAAAGCAGGCAAACTGTAAATGTAGAACAGCCGGCAAACCCGCCTTTGCCAACCGATAAGACGACAGAAGATTTGAAGAGAGTTCAGGACAGGTCCGTTACTATTTCGGATAATACCCGGGCTGCAGTTGAGGATTTGAAACTTACCGCTAAAACGCTCTGTCTCAATAGCAGTGTGATTCTCACCACCTCTTCCGCGCCACAAGCGGCTTTTTACTGGCTGAAGGGGGAAGGAATAATCGAAAAGCTTGAGAAAAATACCGAACTCGCCTTTACCTCAGCCGGAGAGAAACAAGTTTGGATTATCAAGAAAATAAATGGAATCAGTACCGATACAGCGATCCTCACACTGACGGTTCATGAAACTCCGGAATCAGAGTTTGTGACGGATATAACACGAATGCCGAACATTGCCTTTAACAATACGAGCCGTGAAGCAACCAGCTACCGGTGGGTATTTGGAGACGGAACGGTTTCCAATGATTTAAGCCCGCAACACCGCTATAATCTCAGTGGTCTTTATCGTCCTTCACTGATCGCTATTAATGATTACGGGTGCCGGGATACTTTTACTGACAGGCTGCAAATAGAAGCTGAAAGTTCACTGGATCTGGCCAATACTTTTACACCGAACGGAGATGGCATCAACGACCGGTTTGAAGTCCTGATCAGTGGTGAAACCTATTTTGAATTCTCGGTAATTGACCGGAGCGGCAATAAAGTTTTCCATAGCAAAGAAAAAAGCAATAGCTGGGACGGCACTGACAGCCGGAACGGTAAACCCCTGCCTTCAGGCACTTATTACTATGTATTGCAGTATAAGTTGCAAGGGCAGCACAGGCCAGTCACCCAAACGGGTGCAATCGCATTAATCCGCGATTAATATTTAATGAATTAAATTTGACCATCTTTTAAATAATCAGAATGATGAAGCGGATCTTTAACTACCTAACCTTGATGATTCTTGCTGTAATTTACAGCAGCAGCAGTGCCTACGGGCAATGCACAATTACGGCCTCGACCCTGGAAGGTTGTGTGCCTACAACCATCACTTTCACTGCCAACTACACCGGCTCTGAGACGCCAACTTCTTTCAAGTTTGATTTTGGAGACCAGACCGTGGTTGTGCAAAACAATCAAAATCCTTCACCTGAAGAACATCAGTATTCGGTGCCCGGTACATATAAACCCAAGCTCACCGTTTATTTGAGCAACGGGGATAGCTGTACCACAGTACTCACCGGGGATATTAAGATTTTTGACAATCCTACTGCAGACATGATCCTTCCGACTAATCTCAAGCAATGTTTTGAAGGAAACTATTTCTGTTTTACTGATAACTCAACAGTAGGTAGCAGCAATTCGCCTATTGTCAAGTATCTCTGGGACTTTGGAGACGGAGACACATCCACGGCAACCAGCCCTTGCCATTCTTATGGTAACAGCGATACCTTTACCATTACGCTTGAGGTTGTTGATGCCAATGGATGTATCGGTTTCATACAACGAGATCAGGCCATTGAGGTATTAAAGCCTCTTAATGCCAAATTTTCTACCAACTATAACATAAGTTGTCCATATACAGATGTAACTTTTGTGAATGAAACCGATTCATTCGGAAAGAATATAATCAGATGGGAATGGGATCTTGACGATGGAGTGAAGTTCGATACTGCCTGGGATGGCTTTAAGCATCGCTTTACGGGAGATGGAAGCTTTAATCCGCGGCTCATTATTGAAAATGATTTTGGCTGTATTGATACATTCCAGTTAACCGGGGGTGCCCAAAATATCTTTTACTATTTCGACATTACATTTAATCCCAATCAGCCAATTTGTTACACTGGAAACAACATTCAGTTTTTCCAGACACCACGGCCAAATGCATTCTATTGGAACTGGAATTTTGGAGATCCGGCAAGCGGTAATCAAAATACCAATGATGAATCGTGGTCACCTTCTCATGCCTTTATGGGAGGCCCGGGATTATATGATATTTCATTACAGATCAGAGAACCCAATTGTATCAGGGACACGACATTTTGTGCTTACGTAGATTTAAAAGGTCCGCAGGCAATCATTAATCTTAATCCTCCTCCACCTAATAATTGCCGGAGGCCTGCACCCATTCCTATTAGTTATCTAGAGAAGCTGAAGTACAATGAATGTTTCAGGAGGAATCTAGGAATTACCACGGTGGACCATGTAACCATTGACAGCGTTTCTCCTTTCATCGTAAGCTCCACGGACGTTTATTGCAATTCCGCAATTGACACCTTTACGGTGGATACTACCTTTTGCGGACCTTTAATGATGATTGATACTACCTTTACTCTTATACCTACAGGAACAGAGTATGAACTGGACTCAATTCTGGTTACAGGAACCTTTCAATGGGATCCGGCCAATGATCCTATTCCTACGGAGCCAATATTTACAAATTATTCCGGAGTATGTAACATGATCAGTATGCATGATACAGATATGTTTACTCCTTCCTGCAGTGGTCCAAACCTGGTAAGGTTTGTCAACAACTCGAAGAAATACAGGCTTTATGACGCTATTGATAATACTCCACCATTTGCGGGCTATCCTGATCGTTGTAAAATTCCAAGCTACCCCTGGGGCAGTGATAGTATGCAATACTTCTGGAACTTCGGAGATGGCGACCAGTGTACTTCTACCACTGCCAATCCGGATGTGAAATGTCAGTTTTCGACTGAGATACAGCCCTGGCATCTTTTTGAGGATTCAGGTTGCTACACCGTTAGCTTGCGAGTAATTGATACGGTTACCCAATGTACTTCTACGGCAACCCAAACCATTGTACAGGAAGCGCCTCATGCCGGCCATGATGACATAAACTATCCGGGCCACATGACCTGGGAAAGACAACTCAGAACGCCCCCATGGCAAGGACCTCAAACCTTTAGCTATGAGGGAAATAAGGGCGTCCAGTTGCATGGTGCCCCTTGTCTTGGATTGGATTATCCGCAGCAAATTGACCTGAGCGAAACAGAACCAGATTGTAACCGGGAGTGGTTTGCAATGGTATTTGACTCTGCGAATGATCAAACACTTCAGGATTCCTGTGAAAGACAAGTTTATGACCCGATTACCGATACTTATACCACTGTTAAAGATGTCTATAAAGAATTTAACTGGGTACCAAAGCCAATTCTGGAATTGCTAGGTATGCAATGGATCTATAATACCCCCGGCTGCAAAACCATTGGGTTAATCATTAAAACTGGCGATTGCTATGATACGGCCTGGTATCACAATTACAAATACTTCCCGGATCTTGACCCACGCTTTGAGTTTATTGATCCTGCCACTGACTCACCACTTACCGTTTTTTGCCCGCCTCAGCCTGTGGACATTACTCCGCTGAACCAGAGCCAAACGGGTATTGTTGAGTACATTATAAGGGCATTCAATACTACCAATCCTTTAGCTCCTCCTATTACGTTATTTACTGATACTTTTACAAAAGCAATGGATACCGTTTATACGATATGTGATACAACGCAGTATACAATGGATAATACTACCAATCCACCCACAAAGATTTATACGAATTGCCTCAGCTTCCCTGAGTTTGGGTGCGGAACTATACCGGAGGAGATGGAAGATTTGTTGCTTCAACCTGATCTTGCCATTACCGATACACCGCAGGTATCCCCGGACACGATATTTACAGTTTGTGATACAACCCAATATACACTGGATAATAACACAGTGCCTCCCACGAAGACCTATACAGCATGTTTCACCTGTTATTCCGGAATTGGATGTGTGGAGAGTGGTCAGCCTAAACCGGTTACGCTGGCCGACTTGCTTAGTGAGCCCAATGCTGATATCGTGGAAAAGGTTGTGATGCTGGATCTTGCGGATACTTTGCACAAAAATTTTGAGGAGCCTGGTGTTTACACTATTGCAGGAAGCATGAAAAGCTATTTTGGCTGTTCCCGTAGTACTTCACAGCAGGTCTTTGTGGGACATATTAATGAGTTTTTCCGGAGTGATACAGTAATATGCGTAGGTGAAACTGTTCATTTTAAGGATTCTATATTCTACTGGCACCGTTGGGATCCGATCAATTACCCGCTGGGTTACGATCCTAAGCCCTACTGGGATGATCCGGAAGGATATCGTACCTGGACACCTGAACCTCCAAATCAATTTGAATCATTTGAGTGGGATCTGGATGGTGATGGCGTAGCCGAAACCTTTGATACTCCCGATCCTTCATTTACCTACAATGCTATCGGTTCTTATCCTGTAACGTTATGGACCACGGATAGCCTTGGTTGCAGGATTGCCAATACCAAATATATTCACGTTGTAGGTGTAGATGCCAGCATTCACCTGGATTCGTCAATTTATTACTGCGTTCCCAAACCGATACAATTTATTGACAGCTCCGTGACCGTGGATGACAATCCTAATCCTTCCATTCTTTTAGATTCAATTGCCCATTGGGATTGGGATTTTGGAGATGGCAAAACGCACAGTTTCCTGGAGAATCCAATTCACACTTATACCAGTAACGGAGACTATACTATTACCCTCATTGTGAGAAATACGACAGGATGTGCCGATACTACTAGCATTGATATGTCGCTCATAGGTCCTAAACCGATGTTCGAGGTTATAGGTGAAAATGATGGCTGCGCTCCATTCGAGCTACAAGTGCGGATATTAAGTGATAAAACCGAGGGCCGGGGTTTTCAATGGAACTTGGGTGATGGTACCAATCGGAATACCTCTTATTGGGGTCCCAATGGAGATCCGGAAGGAGAAATCGTAACGCTGAGATATGATAAACCCGGCACCTATTATCTTTCAGTAACCGCTACAGACAGTATTTATGATCCTGTGCAGGGGCGTTACAGAGAATGTAAGGCAGAATGGCCTGATCCCGATGATCCGAACAGGGACAGTTTTGAGGTAATTGTTCACCCTCCCGATTCAGTAGACTTTACTATGTCAGACACAGTTGTTTGCCCGGGTGACGAAATCACTTTCATGGATGATGCTGATCCGGATTATGATGAGTTTAACTGGGATTTCGGTGACGGTACGCAGGCTTCAGGTGAAGTTGTTACCCATTCTTATGATGAACCTGGCAGATACCTGATACGGTATACTCCTACCGGGGCTAATTGTCCGCGGGTGGATAGCGGCTATGTAACTGTATCAGAGGTAGCTGTTGGTTTTGAAATACAGGATGGTGCTGACGTTACAAAACGTAACCTGATCAATACCTCTTCCGGGGCCAGTAATTATATCTGGGTGATCAGGGATAATACAGGAAACATTCTTGACAGCTTTGAAACCACCAGCAAGGATCCGTTTATCCAGGAGTTCCCGGGAGAAGGCACCTTTGAAGTATGCCTGACTGCTGAAAATGCAAGCGGCTGCAGTGCCCGAACTTGTAAGGTAGTTACCGTGGAAATTGAACTGGTGATCCCCAATGTATTTACGCCAAATAACGATGGCACCAATGATAACTTCGTGATCGAAATCGCGGGTGAATTAATGTATGAGTTGGTGATCTTTAACCGTTGGGGCGAAAAGGTATTCGAAAGCAGTGAGAGGACTTATACCTGGAATGGCCTGGTGAATAACACCGGTGCAGAATGTCCTTCCGGTGGCTATTACATGTTGTTCAAATACCAACTGGCAGGACAAGAAGAGAAAGAGCATACCGGAACAATTACCCTTATCCGGTAGATCTGAATCTTTTAATCTTTATTTATAGAGGCTGCTCCCACAGGGGGCAGCCTTTTTTCGTTTGTTGCAAAAGAACCTTTCGATTATTAGCTTTCAACATGGATTTTTTAAACTGAAAATGGCAAAATCAAGAACTTTCTTTGTATGCCAGCAATGTGGCTACAAAAGCATTAAATGGGGCGGGAAATGTCCCAGTTGCGGAGCCTGGAATAGTTTTGCTGAAGAAGTAGAGATAAAGGAAACGCGAAGGAAAAATGAGGTTGATACCGCGACCTTGAAGAACCGGTTGGAGCCTCTGGGGGAGTATACTACTGAAAGTACGGAACGCTGGGTAAGTACTGATCAGGAATTTAACCGGGTGTTGGGCGGTGGAATCGTACCCGGCTCGCTTGTGCTGCTTGGGGGAGAACCGGGAATTGGCAAATCCACCCTGCTTTTACAGATTACTCTGAATTTGCCAGCGCAACGGATACTCTACGTAAGCGGTGAAGAAAGCCTGAATCAAATTAAAATGCGGGCAAAAAGGCTTGATCTTAAAAACCCCGATTGCTATCTCCTGGCAGAAACCAATTTTGAAACCATAGCTCAGGCCATGAAAAGTCTGGAACCTACGGTCGTGATCATTGATTCCATTCAAACGCTCTATCATCCTGATATTGAATCTGCACCCGGAAGCGTTCCGCAGATCCGGGGTTGCACCGCAGAACTCATACAAATAGCCAAGAAGCGCGGGATCGCCATTTGTCTGATCGGCCACATCACTAAGGAAGGATATATTGCCGGACCCAAAGTGCTGGAACACATGGTGGATACGGTGCTTTACTTTGAGGGTGACCGCCACTACAATTACCGCATATTGCGCACAATAAAGAACCGGTTCGGTTCCATCTCCGAAATCGGGATATATGAAATGACCGGAAAGGGATTGCAGATCATTACCAATCCATCAGAGATATTGCTGAATCACCGGGAGGAGATGCTCAGCGGCATATCTGTAGCGGCTATGCTCGAAGGTATCCGCCCCATGCTTATCGAGATACAAGCTTTGGTAAGTCCTACCTTTTATGGAAATCCGCAGCGCACATCAACCGGTTTTGACAGCAGGCGAATGAGCATGCTCCTGGCCGTACTCGAAAAACGTTGTGGTCTGAAATTAAATTCACAGGACGTCTTCCTGAATATTGCCGGTGGGTTGAAAGTGGAAGATCCTTCAATAGACCTGGCAGTGACGGCTGCTATTGCCTCCAGCTTTGAGGATATTGCGATTCCCGGAAATATTTGCTTTGCCGGAGAAGTCGGCCTTTCAGGAGAGATAAGGCCGGTGAATCAGGTAGAGAAGCGAATCAGCGAAGCCGAAAAACAAGGATTTTCCAAAATCTATCTTAGCAGCTTCAATAAGAAAAGCATCAGCAAGGAATTCAAAATTGAACTGGCCTTATGCAACAGCGTGAATACGTTATTGGAAATGATTTTTTAG
Organism: Bacteroidia bacterium; assembly: GCA_040880525.1. NCBI lineage: Bacteria > Pseudomonadati > Bacteroidota > Bacteroidia > Bacteroidia bacterium. Next base: position 29,064 of record JBBDIG010000048.1, on the reverse strand, counting down.
AATAAGCCCGATGGGAAATTTTGGGCCTACTCTTACTTAATTATTGCATCCACCATCACCGGTTCGGGATCATAGCTCAGGTTTGGAGCGAGCCAGCGTTCAGCCTCTTCCAGGGTCATGCCTTTTCGCTTCGCATAATCATCTACCTGATCTCTCTTCAGTTTTCCGACAGGAAAATACTTGCTCTCAGGATGGGCGAAGTAAAAACCGGAAACAGCAGCAGCCGGCCACATAGCACAACTTTCAGTGAGCGTAATGCCGATATTATCGGTAATTTTTAGAAGATCCCAGAGCAGGCGTTTTTCTGTATGGTCCGGGCAGGCAGGATAACCCGGTGCAGGCCGGATCCCCTGATATTTTTCCTTGATCAACTCATCATTATCCAGCGTTTCATCAGAAGCATATCCCCAAATCTCCTTTCTTACCTTTTTGTGCATTAACTCCGCGAAGGCCTCGGCAAGGCGATCTGCAGCCGCTGAAACCAATATTGCATTGTAATCATCATGGTCGCGTTTATATTTATCTGCCAATTCCTGCGTACCGAAGCCTGTGCTCAATGCAAAGAATCCCATATAGTCATGATCGGAGAGATAATCTGCCAGAGAAATGTTCGGGATATTTCTACCCTTTTTTCCCTGCTGACGAAGCATGTTGAACCGTTGTAGCAAATCTTCGCCTTTAGGATTCAGCACTTCCACGGTATCAGCACTGCTTTTTCTTATTGGGAATATTCCAATTACGGCTTTTGCTTTCAGGAGTTTTTCATTGATGATCTTGTCCAGCAAAGCGTTTGCGTCATTAAATAACTTCTTTGCCTCTACGCCCATTTCAGGATGCTCAAATATATTGGGATACTTTCCCTTTAATTCCCAGCTCTGGAAGAATGGTGTCCAGTCAATGTATTGCCGGATTTCGGAAATGGGATAATCCTCAAAGACTTTAACTCCGAGGTGTTGCGGTTTTGATACCATTTCGGTTTTGGGAACGAACCGGTTCCGGACGGCCTCGCGATAGCTCAGGTACTCCTTAGTTTCAGAACGATTAGCATGGCTTTTCCGCATCTGCTGGTATTCCTGTGCAACACCCTCAACATAGCTATTGCGGGTTTTATCGCTGAGAAGATTCTGCACAACCGTTACGCTACGGCTTGCATCCAGCACGTGAACCACCGGATTTTCATATTGAGGTGCCACTTTTACCGCAGTGTGTATTTTACTGGTTGTCGCTCCTCCTATTAATAAAGGTTGCGTCATATTTCTTCGCTGCATTTCCCTGGCTACATGCACCATCTCGTCAAGTGAAGGCGTTATGAGTCCGGAAAGTCCAATTATATCAGCCTGCTCTTTTTCGGCTGCATCCAAAATTTTATCGGCCGGCACCATTACGCCCAGATCTACCACATCGTAGTTGTTGCAACCCAGCACTACGCCCACTATGTTTTTCCCGATGTCATGCACATCGCCCTTCACAGTGGCCATCAGCACCTTTCCCTTGGCCTTGTTTTTTTCGCTTCCTTTCTTCTGCTCCTCTATGTAGGGAATGAGGTGTGCTACCGATTTTTTCATCACGCGGGCACTCTTCACTACCTGGGGCAGAAACATTTTGCCTGCACCAAAGAGATCGCCTACCACGTCCATACCTGCCATGAGCGGCCCTTCAATCACCTCAATGGGCCGGGCATATTGTAACCTGGCTTCTTCCGTATCTTCAATAATGAAATCCACAATGCCCTTTACCAGGGCGTGTTTGAGGCGCTCTTCTACCGTTCCTTCGCGCCATTCATCTTTTTTTACCTCGCCCTTTTCATCCTGTTTCACTGTTTCTGCATACTCTAGCAGTCGTTCAGTAGCATCATCCCGTCTGTCGAGTAAAACGTCTTCTACACGCTGCAACAGCTCCTTGTCTATTTCATCATATACCTCAAGCTGGCCGGGGTTTACAATCCCCATATCCATTCCGGCCCGGATTGCATGATAAAGGAAAGCCGAGTGCATAGCCTCCCGCACTTTGTCATTGCCCCTGAAGCTGAAGCTAATATTGCTCACGCCCCCGCTCACTTTGGCGTGAGGCAGGTTCTGCTTTATCCACCGTGTGGCATTAAAGAAGTCTACAGCATAATGCCGGTGTTCCTCAATACCGGTCGCCACGGGAAAAATATTGGGATCGAAAATGATATCCTGTGGCGGAAAGCCTACCTCTTGGGTGAGGATGTTGTAGGCCCGCTGACAAATCTGTATCCTGCGTTCATAAGTATCTGCCTGGCCTTCTTCATCGAAAGCCATGACGATGACGGCCGCACCATATTGCAGCACCTTTTGCGCATGCTCGCGGAAGGAGTCCTCCCCTTCCTTCATGCTGATTGAATTGACTACGCTCTTTCCCTGAAGGCACTTCAGCCCCTGCTCTATTACGGTCCATTTGGAACTGTCCACCATTATGGGCAGCTTTGAAATATCAGGTTCGGCAGCCATCAGGTTCAGGTATTTCTTCATGGCGGCTTCTCCCTCAAGCATTCCCTCATCCATGTTCACATCCAAAACCTGTGCACCGCCTTCTACCTGGTCGCGGGCTACCGAGAGGGCTTCTTCGTAATTCTCTGTTTTAATCAGGCGCAGAAATTTGCGGGAGCCGGTTACGTTGGTTCGTTCTCCCACATTCACGAAGTTGCTTTCGGGGCGCAACACCAATGGCTCCAATCCGCTCAGGCGCAGATAATCCTCCACTTCCGGTATTATGCGTGGCTTATATCTGGCAGCTATTTCTGCCATTCTTTCTATGTGTTCGGGCGTGCTGCCACAGCATCCTCCCACAATATTCACAAAACCTTCTTTGCAGAATTCCTCCATCAAAGCACCCATCTCTGCGGCTGTTTCGTCATAACCGCCAAACTCGTTAGGCAGTCCCGCATTTGGGTAGAGAGATGTGAAAACCGGAGCCTTAGCTGATAATTCCTCAATATAGGATCTCATCTGTCGTGCTCCCAAGGCACAATTTAACCCGATGGTGAGCAGGTTTTTGGTGTGCATTATAGAAATGAGAAATGCTTCAGTGGTTTGGCCTGAGAGCGTTCTGCCGCTCATGTCCACGATCGTACCGCTGATCATTACCGGTAGTTGCACATCTTTTTCACGACTCACCTCTTCAATGGCAAAAATGGCAGCCTTGGCATTTAGCGTATCGAAGATGGTTTCCACAAGCAAAATATCCACACCCCCGTCTATCAGTCCGCGAATTTGTATGGAATAAGACTCCACGACCTCGTCCCAATTAACGGCTCTGAAACCGGGATCATTCACATCCGGGGAAAGTGACAATGAACGGTTGGTCGGACCAATCGCTCCTGCTATAAATCGTGGTTTATCAGGGGTCAATGCCGTATATTCTGCCGCAGCTTTTAATGCCAGTTCAGCAGATGTTTTATTCAATTCATAGCTTAGATCCTCCATACCATAATCTGCCTGCGCAATGCTGGAACTGGCAAATGTGTTGGTCTCAATAATATCAGAGCCGGCTTCTAAATAATCCCGGTGTATATCCAGGATCATCTCTGGTTGAGTGAGTGACAGCAGGTCGTTATTTCCCTGTACATCCTGCGTCCAGTTAGCGAACCTCTTACCGCGATAATCCGCCTCAAGAGGTTTATACCGTTGTATCATCGTTCCCATCGCACCGTCTAAAATCAGGATCCGCCTTTTGAGAATTTCTTTTATATCGTATTTCATCTTTTTTTTGCGGTTTAAAGTACCATATCAAAGGTTCCGGCAAAGGTAATTCACATAATAGCCAGAACTAGAGAAGTGTGTTCAAAAAAGGGAATGAAAATGATCAGCCTTTGGGGAACTTGAATTCCGATAGGTGTGACATTTATTTCCAGTTTGAAAATTCATGGAAAGGCCAGGTTCATTTGCGTGGAGGACGCGGAGGAGTCAGGGTTATTATTAAAACAAGCATAGAAAATATAATTTCTTAAATGATAAATAATAGTAAACGCTCCGTATTTTTTGGATTCGTTATTAAAAAGATAAAAACCCGGAACGAAAAAAGCCGCCATAGAGTGGCAGCTTTTTATTAACATTTTAAAAACAACAGGAAATTATCGTGAAGTTTCCAGCCGTCCTGAAAGGGATTGGGAAAATTCGAGAATTAATTTAATGCTGGATGGGTCTGGCTTCATCCTAAGTTCTTCAAGACTTACATTCATTTTTTTGAGGGACTTATAAAACGCGCATAATTCTAAATCACTTTTGATTGCAATGGCAATTTCTTCCCGTTCAAGAGGCCCGGTCTCATTATAAATGTACCTGATAACATCATCCTCTGTGTAAGACTTTCTCATAAGCGCAAGGTAAATTATTTTGTCTGTTTAAATCACCTCAATAAACGCCTGTGGCAGAAGATTATTTTCTTTTAGCGGAAAAATATTTTCTACAATGTGATCTGATGCTTTTCGATGAGCTTTCTCAGATTGTTGAGGGCATAGCGCATTCTTCCTAAGGCCGTATTGATGCTCACACCAGTAAGTTCTGCAATTTCTCTGAAAGGCATCTCAGCATAATGCCGGAGGATGAGTACCTCTTTCTGTTCATCAGGGAGCTGCTGGATGAGCAGCCGTAGCCGGCCGTGAGATTGTTCCCGAATCATTTCATCCTCCCGGTTTTCTTCCGCTATTTTTATTACGGAAAAAATGTCGAAACCGTCCGGATCAGTTACTGAAGGCATCTTGCTGGTTTTCCGGTAATAATCTATTACCAGATTTCTTGCAATCCGCATCACCCAGGGAAGGAATTTGCCTTGCTCCTGATAGTTGCCTTTCTTCAGCGTTTTGATCACCTTTACAAAAGTGTCCTGAAAGATGTCCTCAGCTAGGCAACGGTCTTTTACAAGGAGATAAATGGAAGAGAAGAGTTTGGTTTGATGCCTGTTAATGAGAAGCTTTAGGCTTGTTTCGTGGCCATCAATATATTGCTGGATAAGTTGCTCATCACTCTGAATTGGTTTACGCATGTTCTTGAAATAGTTAAAAGTTCTCGAAGAAATGTTAAGCGTAAACTTGTCTCTATAGGCCGAATTGATTATTTAATTTTGCACTTGAAAATGAGTGATGATTCCGTGGTGGAATTGAACGGCAAGTTAATAAAACTTTTTCAAAACAACAGGGTAGGCAAAAAAAATTTATCGAATGCAGAAACTGCAGGATCTGGATCCAAGAGAATTTATACTGATCAAAAACGCACGGCAGAACAATCTTAAGAACATTGATCTTGCAATTCCTCAAAAGAAACTTGTAGTGATCACGGGCGTATCAGGCTCGGGCAAATCATCCCTGGCCTTCGATACTTTATACGCTGAGGGACAGAGGAGATACGTAGAAAGCCTTTCAGCCTATATCCGGCAATTTACCGGAAAGATCAATAAACCAGAGGTTGATTATATTAAGGGACTGTCTCCTGCTATTGCCATCCAGCAGAAAGTTAAGACCAACAATCCGCGCTCTACGCTCGGCACTACTACTGAAATTTATGACTACCTCAAGCTGCTGTATGCACGTATTGGCCGCACCTATTCGCCTGTTTCGGAAAAAGAGGTGAAGCTACATACAGTGGATAATGTACTCGCTTACCTGAAGGAACAGGAGGAGGGCATGAGGGTACAAATTCTTGCTCCTATTATTACCGGTCCGGGCCGCGACCTTAAAAAGGAGCTTTCAGTTATTCTTCAAAAAGGCTTCTCCCGCATAGCGCATAAAGGCAAAGTATACAGCATCGAAGACGTAATCAGCATTTTTGAAGCTGACAAAAGTGAAGCGAAGCTGGAATTAGCCGGGCTTGATATTATAAGCAAGAAATTTATCCAGGAAGCACAATTACTGATAGACAGGATTGTCATTAAATATGAGGATCGTGACAATGACAGTCGCATCGCGGATTCTGTACAGACAGCTTTTTTCGAAGGACATGGTACCTGCATAATAGAGTTAAACCCTTCGGAAGATGAGCCAAAGCAGATAGAGTTTTCTAATCGCTTTGAAGCCGATGGGATCGAATTCGAGGAGCCTTCTGCAAACCTTTTCACCTTTAATAATCCATTTGGTGCCTGCCGTTCATGCGAGGGTTTCGGAATGGTGATTGGCATTGATGAAGAAAAAGTAATTCCCGATCCCTCGCTATCAGTTTATGAAGACGCTGTAGCCTGCTGGAAAGGAAATAAAATGAGCGAATGGAAAGACCAGTTGCTCAAAGCTGCGTCAAAGGCTAACTTTCCGATCCACCGGCCGTATAATCAATTGACTGCGGATGAAAAGGAAGCACTGTGGAAAGGAACCCAATATTTTGACGGTATTCGGGAGTTTTTCAGGTACATTGAATCCAAGCAATATAAAATCCAGTATCGCGTGTTGCTTTCCCGGTATAAGGGAAAAACAAAATGCCCGGAATGTGAAGGCACCCGGCTGAGAAAGGAAGCTTCTTATGTGAAGATCAACAATGTTCCCATTACGGCACTTGTCGTGAAGCCGGTAAAAGACCTTCATGAATTTTTTGACAATCTTAAACTTACTAAAAGCGAGCAGGATATTTCCAGGCGAATTCTGGTTGAAATAAAAAGCCGCATAAATTTCCTGCTGGACGTAGGACTGGGCTATCTTACCCTTAATCGTGCATCCCGTACATTATCAGGCGGTGAATCGCAGCGTATTCAGCTTGTTACTTCGCTGGGCAGCACGCTTACAGGCTCTATGTACATCCTGGATGAGCCAAGCATTGGCCTTCATCCACGGGATACGGAAAAGCTGATCACCATATTGCAGCGCCTGAAGAAGCAGGAAAATAACGTGATAGTAGTGGAGCATGATGAGGATATCATGCGGGCCGCAGATTATATTATTGATATTGGCCCGTTTGCCGGGAGAGATGGCGGAAAGGTCATTTTTGAGGGAGATATTTCCAGCATGGAAAATGATCCCGAGAGCCTGACAGGTAAATACCTGACGGGCGAACTAAGCATTCCTTTGCCAGCAAAAAGACGTGATCCCGATAATTTCGTTGAAATTACCGGAGCTCATAAATACAACCTGAAGCATCTTGACGTTCGGTTCCCGCTGGAAGCGCTCACGGTAGTAACGGGAGTTAGCGGCAGTGGCAAATCCACGCTGGTCAGGGAGATCATCCACCCTGCTCTCACACAACAGGCTGCGGGAGGCTCCAAAAGCTTCAGCACTTTAAGCGGTAGCTTTCGTCAAATTACACAGGTAGAATATGTGGACCAGAATCCGATCGGGAAGTCCTCCCGTTCCAATCCGGTAACTTATCTAAAGGCTTTTGATCCCATTCGGGAATTGTACTCGAATCAGCGTCTGGCGAAAATCCATGGTTTTACACCTGCTTTCTTTTCATTTAATGTAGATGGCGGGCGTTGCGATGTGTGCAGTGGTGAGGGCATTATTACACTGGAAATGCAGTTTATGGCCGACATTTCATTATTATGTGAAAAATGCAATGGGAAGCGCTACAAGGAAGAAGTGCTGCAGGTGACTCATAAAGACAAGAACATTTATGATGTTTTGGAAATGACTGTAGATGAGGCGATTGAATTCTTTGATGAAGTGCCTCAGATTACAAGTAATATGATGCCGCTCCGCCAGGTAGGGCTGGGCTATCTGAAACTGGGACAATCGTCAGCAAACCTGAGCGGGGGTGAGGCGCAACGGATAAAGCTGGCCTCGTTCCTTTCCAAAAGTAACAGCCAAAACCACATTCTTTTCATTTTTGATGAACCCACTACCGGACTTCATTTTCATGACATTCATCATCTCCTGGCCGCTTTTAATGCCCTCATTGAAAAAGGACACACCGTAATGGTAATCGAACATAATCTCGAAGTAATGAAATGTGCCGACTGGCTTATTGACCTGGGCCCTGAAGGCGGTGAAGAAGGCGGATATTTAGTATTCCAGGGAAAACCAGAGGAAATCCTGAAGGAAACCAGCAGCTATACCGCGCAGTACCTCAGAAAAAAATTGAAACCGGAGATTGCAACGTCCGATATATAAACCTGTAAAGTATTGATCTGCAACTCCATTTTTAAGCTCCCAATTAAATTATTGCAAATTCTTTTGTTTTAATTATTTAATGAAATATTAAAAGGAGCATAGAATGATTTTTTACAGGCTTATTTCTTTTCTTCTCAAAGGCCGCTGCTTTCCGTTCCGAACAGTAGTTTTGTGTCCATTTTTTTAAAAAGGGAACTGTCTCACCTCTATGTTTTTTAAAAAACTTTTCCACGACTTCCTCGTCTGGCGGGTGAGAAATATCAGCAACAAGAACTTCATTTTTCTTTTGAGTTTCCTGGTGGGAATATGTGGCGGACTGGCGGCCGTGCTGCTCAAAACCACGGTACATACCATCGGAACCCTCCTTATCAACAGCTTCAACAATATTTATGAAAGCTATTGGTTCTTCATTTTTCCGCTTATAGGCATTCTCCTGACGATCCTTTATAAATATGCATTTATGAAGGGTAAAATTGGTGGAGGTATTCCCAATCTGCTTCACGCCATTACGCACAAATCAGGACTGGTGGAGAAGGATAAAATGTACAGCCACCTGATCAGCAGTTCGGTAACGGTAGGATTTGGTGGCTCCGTTGGGCTTGAGGCACCAATAGTAACAACCGGTGCCGCGCTGGGATCCAATCTGGGCCGGTGGTTTCATCTGGGTCATAAAAAACGTACGCTGCTGATTGGATGCGGTGCAGCAGCAGGCATTGCCGGAATCTTTAATTCGCCTATTGCCGGAGTCATTTTCACCCTGGAAGTGCTGATGCTGGAACTTTCGATACCGGCCTATATTCCGTTGCTTATTGCAGCCGTCACTGCTGCGCTCATATCCAAGTATCTGACGGGTGGAGAGATCCTCTTTAACTTTCAGATTACTGACACCTTTCAGATCAGCGAGGTACCTCTTTATATTATGCTCGGAATAATTTGCGGGCTGCTCTCCGTCTATTTCACCCGCCTCACTTTCAGGATCGAATCCGACCTGCGGCACTTCACGCATCCTCTGAAACGTGCGTTGATCGGGGGCTCTGGTCTGGGCTTGCTCATTTTCCTTTTCCCACCCTTATATGGCGAAGGCTACGTTACGCTCACAAGGTTGATTGATAATGAGAGTGCCGCCATTATTTCAGAAAGTTTCTTTCTGGAGGATAATACTAATCAGTGGGTATTTCTGCTTTTCATGGCAGGCGTATTAGCATTTAAGGTTTTTGCCACATCGTTTACCATTGGCGCTGGTGGTAATGGAGGAGTGTTCGCGCCATCAATGTTTGTTGGCGGGCTTTCAGGTTTTGTGATGGCCCGATTCCTTAACCTCACCGGGTTTTTAAGCAATCCGCTGTCAGAGAAGAACTTTATATTGGTGGGAATGGCCGGAGTTTGCAGCGGTGTGCTACATGCTCCGCTCACGGCAATTTTCATTATTGCAGAGATTACAGGCGGTTATATTCTGATGTTGCCGCTAATGATCGTTTCGGCCATAGCATTTGCCACCACTATGTATTTTGAACCGCATTCGCTTTATACCAAGCAACTGGCGCTACGGGGTCTCCTGGTTTTTCATAACCGGGACAAAACTGTGTTGACCCTGCTGCGTCTTCAGCGCCTTATAGAAACCGATCTGGTGGTCGTGCATCCTGAAGCCTGGCTGGAAGATCTGGTGAAAGCCGTTTCCCGTTCGCGAAGAAATATTTTTCCCGTAGTGGATGAACATGAGAAAATCCATGGTGTGATCCTGCTTGACGATATCCGGGAGCTCATGTTTAAACCCAAACAATACAAGCTCGTGCAGATCAAAGACCTGATGCATGCTCCCTCTGATTATGTATATATTGATGAAGACATGGACAGCGTTATGAAAAAATTCGATACTACCGGAGACTGGAATTTGCCGGTGATCAATCATGACCGCAAATACATAGGGTTTTTGAGTAAATCCAAAATTTTCAATCATTACCGGACGCAACTCATAAAACAGGGGCAGGAAGATGAACAGATCATTGACTAGCCAGCCGCTAAATCCATTGATATAATGTCAGAAAATTTTGCTTTCGCACTTCTTGCTTTTACCTCCTTTTTCACGCTGATGAATCCCATCGGTGTGATGCCAGTTTTTATGACGATGACCGGCAGCCTGAATGATACCCAACGCAGGCATACAGCGCAGAAAGCCGTAGTCGTTGCTTTTGCCACGCTCATCATATTTGCCTTTTCCGGCCAGTTGCTGTTCAAGTTCTTCGGAATTTCTGCTGACAGCTTTCGCGTGGTGGGCGGAATCATCTTTTTCCTGATGGGTCAGGATATGCTCCACGCCAGGATTGGAAAGATTAAAGTTACAGAAATGGAGATAAAGGAGTACGTCACGGATATTTCGATTACTCCGCTGGCCATCCCCATGATCTGCGGGCCAGGAGCCATTACTAATGCTATTGTATTAATGGAAGATGCTGAAACCTTCTCCAAAAAGGCGATACTTTTCGGAATCATGTTTCTGGTCTGCCTTATCACGTTTCTTACGCTCTGGAGTTCTTCGCGATTCATTAATCTCCTGGGAGATACTGGCAATAAAATCCTTATGAGGTTGATGGGGCTGATCGTTATGGTGATAGCAGTAGAGTTTTTCTTCAGCGGCCTCTCACCAATTTTAAGAAGAATATTAAAAATGGAATAATTGATTTTTTGCAACCTGAATTTTCATTGTACGGTAAGTCTTTGATAGCCCTTCAAAGTTTTAGAAACTTTGGAAAGAGTTTCACAGTACATTGCCGGATTAGGGACAACATAAATTTTAGCTACCAATTAAAACGAAAAACCATGAAAATATTTGTCACAGGAAAAGATCAGCGCATAGCTGAACTGCAGGAAAAAACCGGGAAATTGAAAGGGCTTGATCTGATTGTTTCCGCGAGTGCCGAACAAATAGTTGATCAGGAAATAGTGCCCGGAGATATTATTCTTGATCTGAACCTTGACGATCAGCCGGAAAATCTGGAATTCTATACTTCGATGAAGGGAATTACGGTGCTGGGATGTGCCGTAAAAATGCAGTTGGCTATGATGGTTTATCTGCTGGATGAGGAGGTGGAGTGTAACTTATATGGCATCAATGCCTTGCCTACCTTTATAAACAGGCCAATACTGGAAATGAGTACTTTGCATAAACCGGTTACAGATTCTCTGAAGGAAATAATAAAACAGCTTGGCTGGAATATAAGCGAGGTAAAAGATCGCGTTGGGATGGTAACGCCACGGGTATTGTTCATGATCATCAATGAGGCAAGTTTTGCACTCCAGGAAGGTACGGCAGGCATGGATGATATTGATCTGGCTATGCAACTCGGCACAAACTATCCACGCGGACCTTTCGCCTGGGCTGACGATGCCGGGATAGAGGAGGTATGTGAAACCCTGGACGCGATCTATATGGATACGGGGGATGAGCGCTATAAAATATGCCCACTCATGAAAACCAAATATTTGAGGGGAGAAAGTTTCCGGCAACCAGAATAAGTATAAAAATTTATTCAGTTCCCTTACCTTTGCAGCCCTAAATCAGGAAATGATGTACGCAATTATAAGTATCGGAGGTCAGCAATTTAAGGTCGAGAAAGACCAGAAACTCTTTGTGAATCGCCTTGAAGGCCAGGAAGGTGACACTGTGGAACTTGGTAACGTAATGTTGATGGCAGATGGCGATAATTTTTCTATCGGCAGCCCTTCTATTGACAAGGCCAAAGTGAAGGTGAAGATCCTGAAGCAGGAGAAAGGTGATAAGGTAATAATCTTCAAGAAAAAGCGCAGGAAAGGCTACAAAGTAAAACGCGGACATCGTCAGCATTTATCCCAGGTACAAGTTCAGGAAATCCTAAAGTAAAAAAGTTATGGCCCATAAAAAAGGTGCAGGCAGTTCATCGAACGGCCGCGAATCAGAAAGTAAACGACTCGGAGTAAAAATTTTCGGAAGTCAAACTGCGAAGGCAGGTAATATTATCGTTCGCCAGCGCGGCACCCGCCATCATCCGGGAAAGAATGTAGGTATGGGTAAAGACCATACGCTCTTTGCCCTGACGGATGGCATCGTTACGTTTGTCAAAAAGAGAAATGACCGTTCTTTCGTATCAGTTCTCTCAGAGGCTGAAAGGGAAGCTGCGAAAGCTTAGATCAGAAATCTTTTTTGGAAAGTTTTGGCTTTATTTGAAAAACAGAAGGCCTCCGGTTTTGGGGGCTTTTTTTATGGGATAAATTTAGGATCAGGTTTTACTTTTTCGGAAAAATTGAATAACGTGAATTTGGTATTTGCTTTTGCGATCTAACCTTAAATCGCAAAAGATCAGGTTACCCAAGAAATGCTGATCAATTTTATCCTTGGAATTAAAAATATCGATATAAATTTTTAATTATTGAAGCTGAACTATTTTTCCAGGATTTGCCTGATGGCTTCAATCTTTAGCAAACATTCTTCATATTCTTTTTCAGGAACGGAATCATAGGTGATGGCGCTGCCTACTGTAAGAGAAAGGTATTGTGTGGCTGCATCATAGAGCAGCGTACGGATCACAACATTGAAATCGAAATCCTGAGAAGGAGAGAAGTAGCCGATGGCACCTGAGAAAACACCCCGCCTGGTATTTTCATATTTTTCAATAAGTTTCATGGCCATGAGCTTGGGGGCTCCCGTCATGCTCCCCATAGGAAAGGCATTGCACAGGGCTGCTACGGGATGCACTTCCTCGCGCAGTTCTCCTACTATGGTCGAAATCATCTGATGCACATTCGGGAAAGGATATATGCCAAAGAGGTCTTCCACTTTTACGCTTCCTACGCGGCAGCTTTTGGAAAGATCATTTCGTACGAGATCTACAATCATGACGTTTTCCGCCTTTTCTTTTTCATCATTGAGCAGTTGAAGAGCGAGTTGCCGGTCTTCTTCATCCGTTGTTCCGCGCCTTATCGTACCTTTTATCGGCTGACTGATCAGTCTGGAGCCTTCTTTTTTAAGAAAGCGTTCCATGCTGGCGCTGAGAATAAATTTGTCATGAATACGACAAAAGGCAGAAAAGGGATTAGGTGAAATCTCGCAGAGATTAAGGTAAAGCTGAAAAGGGTCTGCCTGCATATTCTCCATGTAAAACTCCTGGCAGAAGTTCATTTCGTACACGTCACCTTCAATAATGTGCTGACGGATGTGCTCTACGGTTTCCAGATATTTATCCTTGCTGATCCTATTTTGAAATATGGATTGGGAAATTTTGGTAGTTTCCGGTCGCTGTATAGGAGTGCAGGCCATTACCTCCTCCAGAAGAAACTTTGGCTGCCGCTTATCTGCTATAATTTCTATACTCTTTCCTTTCAATAAGAACAGAAATTCAGGTTCAAAGAAATAAGCATTAGGAAAGTGCAGGTGATCTTCATTGTGGCTCTCCAAGTGTTCGGTTTCATTTTTAAGATCAAATCCCAAATAGCCAAACAGCCAACTGTTGTGATGCTTAATAAATTTCTGAAGCCTGGAAAAGACGGGAGGTTTCAAGGTCAATTCCTGCCTGGCCTCAGCCGCGATAATGAGGTCGTAGCTATGATAATATTGATGCTTCGCTGGATCGCTCTGTTTCTGATAATAGCCATTGCTGTTGAGTATACAGCATACCTCAAATTGTTGAAGCCAGTTTAACGCCTTCAGCATAAATTGATGATGATCGCTAAGTGTATAAGTACCGAGCATTGTTCTTTATTGGTGGCAAAGATCAATTTTCCACAGATCATCAACCCCAGGAAAAATGATGATGAAAGTTTGGAAGTCCGGGAAGATCGGAGTAAATTTACGGCTTCAAAAGAGTAAAAATACATGCTGCATGAAAAAGTCTGATATAATAAAGAAAATGGCAAAAGATGCTAACCTGACAGAGGTTGAGGCCGCTCAGGCTTTGGAATCTTTCATTAAGGCCGTGAAAAGTGCCCTAGATGCCGGAGAGCCTGTCTCTCTATCAGGATTGGGATCTTTTTCCCCAGGGCATAAGGAAACTAATTTTGAACTGACCCCAGAAGCCCCCATCACAGTGAACGAGCCTGTTCTTTCCTATATTTCCAGTTATAAGGAAACTATTTCCAAGGCCGAACTCCTGAATTTACTAGGAGGCAACATAGCCTCGCATATTCTCATAGATGAACTATTAAAAATCACGGCATTGCCCCTTAAGGTTTTGGCTGAAAGAGTTTTTGAGATGACGCCTAAAACCTTGACATCATACCGGCAGGAAAAGAGGTATCTGCCCACAAGATCTGTAGAAACCATGATAAAATTAAAGGAGCTATATTTTAAAGGAATTGAGATTTTTCAGTCCAGGGAGCAATTCAATAAATGGCTTGCTGAACCTGCATACGGTCTGGGGAATAAGCCGCCTCTTTCTTATATTAGTTCTTCCACAGGTATAGACCTTATTTATGAGGAGTTGTTGAAGATTGAATTTGGAGCTACTGCCTGAATGGAGCTTTACCGGATAACATTGGCTAAGTGGGCTGGCGACCTCGTGGCTTCTGGCCGCGCTGCACGCTGGAATTCAACGGGTGTCAGAGTAATTTATACTGCATCACATCGTTCTCTCGCATGCCTGGAAAATATTGTTCATCATAATGAGGTGTCACTTCTGGCAGCATTTCGCATTATGGTGATTTACGTTCCGGATCAAATATTTTGCGATACCTTGAAAATTCCGGAATTGCACGAGGGATGGAGTGCGTCAGACCCGGCAGCTTACGATCTTTGCCGGCCCTTTGGCGACAGATGGGCTGCATCGCTTTCATCATTGCTGCTGCGCGTACCGTCTGCGTTGATCAAAGGCGAAAATAACGTCCTGATCAACCCTTTGCATCCAGAATTTCGTTTTGTCTCGTTGCTGGAATCGGAACCTTTCCTTTTCGATCCCCGAATAAAATCCTGAGCGGTCTTTCTAAAAAGATCAAACGATGTGGCTTCTTTCGCGATCTGCTTTCTTGAATGCTGCAATGGTGGCTTCCGGATCGCTGGAGGAGAAAATGGCGTTACCGGCTACAAGAATATCGGCTCCGCTGGCTGCAAGGTCTGCGGCATTCTCCAGATTGACTCCTCCATCCAATTCGATACGTGCCTGGCTGTTTTGTTCCTGGATGAGATGCCGGAGTTCCTGCAATTTGTGATGCGTTTCCGGGATAAACTTTTGTGCGGCAAAGCCGGGATTTACTGACATCAGAAGTACCAGATCGAGATGAGGTACAATGTTCTTCAAAAGGGAAATAGGGGTATGTGGGTTAATGCTTACACCTGCCTTAATCCCCGTTTCATGAATTTGCTGTATGGTGCGATGAAGGTGCGGACAGGTTTCATAGTGTACGGTAATAATTGACGCTCCGGCTTCGACAAATCTTTCTATATACTTTTCCGGCTCTACGATCATCAGGTGGACATCGAGGGGCTTTTTGGCGTGCTGCTTCAACACCTGCATTACCGGAAAACCAAAGGAGATATTGGGTACAAAACGGCCATCCATAATATCCACATGAATCCAGTCGGCCTGGCTGCGATTCAGCATTTCAATGTCTCGCTGAAGATTGCCAAAGTCAGCAGAAAGAATGGAGGGAGCGAGGATAACAGCCATGATAATGAGGTTTGAGTTCTTTGCAAATTTCAGTGATCTGGGAGTAGAGAACAATTATCCAAAAAAATCAAATAATGATATTCGCGGTAATTAATGATTATTAAAGCATTGTCATAACAATGTATAGGTGAACAGAAAAGGGCAATGCATTAGATTTCCATATCCCGTACAAAAATGTCTTTTTGTCGTTTGGTGGCTACCCGGACCCGATATTTGCCTTTGTTTGTTTTATTGGCGCCCTCACGCACGGCAGTAATAAATTCTTTGTCTGATGAAAGAGAATACATTGTACCATAATAATAATAGAAATAATAGAATTGTCCGGGCTGGGTTTCCATCAGAATGGTGAATTTATCGCCTGCTCGTTTAGTGCTAATATCAATGGCACCATAAAGTACCTTGTTTACAGATCTTCCGTCCACATTGGCAAGGCCCACTTTTTCCGTAGTGTGAAGAGATTCTGTTTGTTGGTCCCAAACAAATCGGACATTGGTGAAAAGCAGCGTGGACTTCAGGGCTTTATCATCAGGGATAAGGCCGCCTTGTGCGCTGGCCAGCACCTTTTCTTTGTCTTTTTCATCTTCCACCAAAGTGGAGAGGCCAAGCATTGCGAGATCTGAGCTATTTTCAGGAGCCGGCAATCCGGTTCCAAATTGCTGCAGTGAGTCGGTCATCAGCTTTAATGCAGTATTATCAAAACCAAAGTTCACAGTCATAACTACATCAAATACAAACTGAGAATCTGAGGGACTGAAATTTACTTTGCCTGCTGAACGTGAAGTTACATCGCGCATGTTGCCAGCCAGGTTCAGCGGGCCTTCGGCATACACATCTCCTGTGCGGTCATTAAAGCGATAGAAAATTCCTTCTGTTGCATTATTATATAATTTGTCAGGATCAGCAATTACAAAGGACTGCCTGGCTTTGTCATAGAAAAGGACGCCTTTCGCTCTGAAATATTCCGGATGGCTGTACTGCTTTTTTCTACCAAGAAACACATTGTATACATGCTGAGAATCTGTAGCAAGGCAGACGGCCGCGAAGATTTCAAGGCGGTCTTCACTTTTTGTTGCAGTATCAATGGTGAAGTACAGTGAATCTGGCTTTATCTCATCGTTGTAGCGAAACCAGGTTGTGCGTAGCTGGGGGAATTTATGCATCGCCAGTATGAAACCATTGAAATTGAGATGTTTCCGAATACTTAGTAATTCAACATCTCCTTTGTAATCAAATTTTTCATCCAATTGGAAATCGGAAGAATCCGATACCTGCCCCGTTGCAATGGTCTGGCCCTCAATGTTTACGCCTATGGCCTTCATGTCAATTTTGTAGGTTTTTTCACTGCCATCCACGTAGTCGTAGATGCCGGAGCCATTCATGCTTTTCCTGCCTTCTACTTTGATGCTGGCTTCGTAAATACGGTGGAGGTTGTGAAGAGTGTCCGTTTTCAGTTCAGAATTTTTAAGGACCCGCATATTCGCACCGGCCTCTACGTAAACATTCTGGCTGTCAGGAAACACGTGAGAATCTGCAACTTTAATTAGCGGTACTTCATGCGCAGCGATAAGGTAATTTTTCAGATTCAGGTCAGCATTGCCCACGGAATAGCGCAATGAATCCTGGTCATTGTGCCAGGAAAGGAAAACGGCATCCTCAACCGCCTGGCTTTTGCCCTTTTCCAAACGCAAATTTTCTTTGGCAATATCCCACTCCATATTTTCCAATGAGGTGGCGTAAACGTTTCTGGGCATTTCAGTGGTTACCGTATTTAGGTTGGAAGTGCCTGTCAGCTTTTGATTTGGAAGATTAAGCTCCATTTGAATGTTGGGCGTGTTGAATGCCAATAAAGTGGAATCTTCGATGGTATGGATCTTAAACGAAGCGGTCTCTGCTTTTATATCCTTTCTGTAAAAAGCAAAAAGGTTTGAAGCCATGATTCCCCGCTTGTAGTAAAGTTCACCTTTCCCGGCAAGCCGTTGAGGGGTTAGGATCAAATCTCCATTGTATACGATATTTTCCGTGTAAAGCAGGAATGGCTCTGCTTTCTGCCTTATATCCATTGTATCAGCATAAGGTATCCAGTGGGTCTGCACATTTCTTCCCGCCACTTTCGGATATATATCTTTACCAGGATCAGGAATTGAGAACTCTTCTGAATTTGAGTTCATAGAATCGGGAAAGAAGATAATATCGCTGGACTTGTTTGTTGAAGCGAGGTATTCTACTTCTCCTGTAGCTCTGAAGCCTTTGTTGCTCAGGTTCACCACCATGTCACCTGTGCCTTTGCCACCGTAAAGCGGCCAACCTCCTGATGGGGAAGTTTCAGTGAGACCGAGTGAGTAATCATCCTGGATCACGAGTTCACTTTCTATATCAGGGATAATATTGGCCGAATGCAGCGTGCCGCCAAAAGTCAAACCCTGTATGGTAAAGTTATCGAGGCTGTCAATCGTAAAGGGACGGATGGTAAAGAAGAACTCTTCACGATTGTAAACGCCCTGGTGAATGGCGGGATTATCATAAAATACGTTGGCAGATTTGGTACATTCAAAAATGGGATATTCAGAAAAATCTTTTAATCCTGATTTATTAAAAGGTTGATCTATGTATAGATATCCTTTCACATTTTGAAGTACCGTTTTAATTTGCTTATATCGGGTTACATCGTTATCATCTTTTTCAGGAAAAACAAATTTTACAGAATCCACATTGTCGAGGGCAATTCTGAACTGCTTGTAATCCAGTTTGAATTTTTCCCCATAAAAATCAAAACGGCCTGAATGCACATGACCATCAAATTCCATATCAAGGTTCTTCTTAAGAATAATCGTTTGGTCCTTGGGAACGATCCAGGTTTTTTGTGAATCGCTGAGAAGGGCAGTGGGAACGCCTTGCAGCGTAAGGTTAAATGTTTCGAGGCTGAGGCTGGCATTTGCCAGTTTGCTGATGATGGATTTGAAACGGATCACATCATAATCATCCCGGCCATGGTGCGAATTCACATAATGAAAGAGCTTATCCTTCAGGCTTATCCAGCCATTATTTATGTCATAGTAGAGGTAGCCCTCGTTGCTGAGGAGAATTACAAGGCGTTCAATATCGCTGGGTTTTGCGCCCATGTTATTCGCCAGGTCCTGTATGGAAAATTCCTTGGTGCCGATGCGCTCAGCAAAATGCTTTATTACCGCCAGTGGGTTGTAGTCGAGAATACTCTGGATACGGTCATAGCGCGTATCGCGAAAATAGTTGGTAGATTCAAAAATAGCCTCGCCTTCCGTGTTGGTGATCAGCTTCATATTGATCATTGGCTGCTCCACTTTCCAGACAATACCCTCGTAGTACATTTCCAGGCCATGATAGCTGTCAAAAAATGGCGCCTGGTATAAGCCTTCATCCCTTCTGGAGGCAGTAAGCTCCTTGTCTTCTATTAAATACTGAAAATAAAGCTGAGGATGATAAATGGAATCTTCTTCACCGAGGTAGATAGAGCAGCGCGCCCGGGAAGAATGAATTCGGTCAGGAAGCAAGGTGAAAATCTTGGAGCGTGCTCTGAAGGTGGGAACGCCATTATAAGTGATCATAATGCTGGCATCGTAATCGGGCCCGCCAATTCCCTGAAGTTTGCCGCCTTCCATTTGGAATCCACCTTCATAGAACACATTCTCAGCGAGGTCATCAATCTTAAAGGTTCTCTCGAAGGCGGTGAATCGGGGGTAGGAACTGTTCTCGTCCTGCACTCCGATGAATGCTTTGTCTTCCAGCCGTCCTTTTATGGCTCTGTCACCAAAAAACTGCTTGTGGAAAAAAGTAACGCTATCAACTGAATAGAAAGGCTGATTGACGTCCACCTGGTATTCGTCCATTTCAGCATACACAACGTCTTCCGGCAGTCCGAACCGGGTCCAAAGTACCTTTCCGCCTTTACCTTTGAAGATATTATCAGAGGTGTAGAGTTTTCCGCTGGTCTGGAAAATCGTGATGGTATCTCCTTTTGTGACGCATCTGAGATCGAATTTTCCAAAGCTGACGACCGGTTGTTCATTGTAAAGCAGAGAATATTCATTGGTGGCCAACCAGGTTTTTGAACTGCTTGCATAAATAGCTTCCTGCCTGAACAGCCCCTCAATGGTTTGATTAAACAGGTTGAACTTTCGCGTATCTTCTTCCAGCAATTTCATTAGAATAAAATGCCAGTCATTGAATTTTGAGCTATCAATATTGTGCTCTTCAAAGGCCAGCAGATTATTGACATATTGTTCTACCACCCTTGCATTCTTTTGCCGCTTGGCATACATTAGTTCCGCGGTTTCAATTATTTTTCGCTGTTGCGGTTCTGAGTAGGATCCTGCTGTCCAAAAATCTTCAAATTTTTTCAGGCTCTCAATAAAGGCTGGATTGGGCGTTTTGCTGAAGTCCTTGCTTAGCTCTTTCGGGAAGCTGCTAATACTACCGGAGAAATGCGTTCGCTGAGCAAAAGCGTAGACTGACATAAACAGGAGGGGGAGAAGAAGGAGGAATTTTCTCATTTATGGTAAATATCAATATTTTATGAAAACTGCGGCTGCCCATTGTTCTCGCGCTAATTGCGCAAGCAGGTGGAATTTCGATTTCAGGGCGGCCAAACTCACGGATGAAAGATCCTGAAGAATGAAGCCGCTCGCAATAAAAAGACCACTTTCCGGCACAAAAGAGCCGATTTGATTCATGGTTCCTATTATGGTGTTGCGCGTAATATTCGCCAGAACCACATCTGCTCTGATATCTTCAAAATTATTGATCTCCCCCAACTTTACGGATACCCGGTGGCAATCGTTCAGTGCAAGGTTCTCTACAGAATTTTCAACGCAAACCGGATCATTATCAAAGGCTAATATTTTTTGCGCACCTTCTTTCTCCGCCAGGATAGCCAGGATCCCGGTTCCGGTTCCGTAGTCAATTACGCTTTTGTTGTGTAGGTTTTGTTGCATCATTAACTCCATCATCATGCTGGTAGTGGCGTGATGGCCGGTTCCGAATGCCATTTTCGGATTGATCACCAGGTCATGCCTGTAGCGGGGATCAGCCGGATGAAAGGGAGCCCGGATGCGTACTTCGGGAGTGATGACCACGGGCTGAAAACTTTGTTCCCATTCTTCGTTCCAGTTCCTGTCAGTAACAGGTTTGTAGCTCCATCCGGCAATATGAAACTGATCCATGATACCCTTAACGGCCGCTATATCAAGGTCATTCTCATTTATGTATGCTTTCAGTATGTTTTCTTCCTCTTCAAACCCTTCGAAGCCGGTTTCAGTCAGCAGTGCTGAAAGAATTTCGTGCAAACGGGGAGAAGAGGGAATCGAAAAAAGGAGATAGGTTGCTGGCAAAACAAAGTAGTGATCAGGATTTCAGGCAAAGATGCTGAAGCCAGGAAGAACATGTGGAAATCATTGCGGCTGTAAAGAATTTCAGGATTTAATTATACTGAGAAAATCATCCACTTTCAGCGAGGCACCTCCAATAAGGCCTCCGTCAATATCCGGCTTGGCCAGGAGCGAAGCGGCATTGTCCGGTTTCAGGCTGCCGCCATAAAGTATGCAGATATTTCCGGCAATATCGTCCTCATATTTAGCTCTCAGGAAATGCCTGATAAATTGGTGCATATCCTGCGCCTCCGCAGGCGATGCCGTCTGGCCGGTACCAATCGCCCAAACAGGTTCATAAGCAATAATCACCTGTTGCATTTCATTGGCTGTGAGATGGAATAACGACTCCCGTATCTGGCGACTCACCACCTCATATTGTTTGTCAATATTTCGTTGTTCCAGCGTTTCACCACAACAGAAGATCGGTTTTAAACCATTCTTGATGGCGAGGGTCATTTTGTCTGCTAACTGCTGATTTGTTTCGCCAAATATTGCTCGCCTTTCACTGTGGCCGATGATGACGTATTCTGCTCCTGCAGATTTTATCATAGCGGCAGATACTTCGCCTGTGAGCGCACCCTCATCCTGGCTGGAACAATTTTGCGCTCCGCAGGCAATTGCTGCCTGGCCTTCTGCAAGAGATGCTATGCTTGTAATATGAATAAAGGGTGGGCAAAAAATCACCTGTTTATCCTCAAGGTCATCTTCTTTTAATTGGTGAATTATGGCCTTTGCCAGTTCCATTCCTTCACCGAGTGTTTTGTGCATTTTCCAGTTGCCTGCTATAATGGTGGGTCGCATTGTAGTTTTTTTAAGTAATAAAAAGGATAAAACGCATACCTCACGTCCTGTTCTCAGCAGAGTTCTCAAAAATGTGTTTCAATATTTTCACATCCTCGTCTGACAGATTCAGTTTTCTGCGTGCCATTACCGTTCGGGCTACCTGCATTGCTTTATCAAATTTGAATGTGGAGAAACCCGCAGGCCCTCCCCAGCTAAAGGACGGAATAAAAGTTCGCGGGAAGCCGCCCCCGAAAATGTTGCTGCTGACGCCCGCCACTGTTCCAGTATTAAACATCGTATTAATGCCGCACTTTGTGTGATCTCCCAGGAAGAGGCCGCAGAAAGTAAGCCCGGTGTCCTGGAAACTTTGGGTGTTGTAGTTCCAAATCTTGACCGGTTCATAGGTGTTTTTCAGGTTGCTGTTGTTGCTGTCAGCCCCGATGTTGCACCATTCACCAATCACTGAGTTACCTATAAACCCGTCATGCGCTTTATTTGCGAATCCGAAAAAGACGCTGTTGTTCACCTCCCCGCCTACTTTGCAATGTGGTCCTATGGTGGTGCCGGGATAAATTTTGGCGCCCATTTTCAGCGTTGAATGTTCACCCAGGGAAAATGGCCCTTGCACCAGCGACCCTGCCGTCACTGTTGCTTCCCTGCCAATATATACAGGGCCCTGAGAGGCATCAATGCAACAGTAAGTGAGTTGCGCTCCTTCCTCAATAAATATGTTTTCAGGATTGATAATATGGACATCGCTGCCTGTTCCTGCGCTCTTCCTGTTTTTGGTAATAATGCGGAAATCCTTTTCTATCTCTTTGCTGTTCAGCGAAAATATGCTCCAGATTCCCTGGAGGCAGGAGAGAGGTTGTGTATACGATAATGTCTGAATTTCAGCAGAATGCTCATTCTCTTGCCACTGCCGCCACTGAGCTTGTGACCCGCAGAATGCAATCACCTGGTCTTCGTTCTTGAGCAGGCTGCCAGGTTTTAGCTTTTTCAGTTCCGCAGCAATTGCGGCATCCGGGAGTATTGAAGTGTTTATCAGCACATTGATCTCCTTCCACTGTGCTGTGAATTTTCTTGAGAGATATTCTTCAGTCAGAAAAGAGGGAAGTTCGCCAAGGTAATGTTTCCATTTTTCCTGGATTGTGAGGATGCCCGTTCTGATGGCGCCCACAGGGCGGGTGTAGGTAAATGGGAGGAATTCGCTCCAGCGTCCCCAGTCGGCTAAGATGTAGTTGCTCATGGCTTAAAAAGTAAAAAGCTTCTCCCGATTAACCAAGAGAAGCTTTATGATAAGAACTTAGGAGACTGAATTTATTTCCTGTATTTGTTTTTGAATTTTTCCACCCGTCCGGCAGTATCAACGAAGATTTTCTTTCCGGTAAAGAAGGGGTGGGATGTATTGCTGATCTCCAGCTTGTAAAGTGGCAATTCCTGGCCTTCCCACTCAATGGTTTCTCCCCTTGTGTCAACACAGGAGTAAGTAAGGAAAGCCTCACCATTACTCATGTCTTTAAATACAACCTGGCGGTAATTTTCCGGATGAATACCTTTTCTCATGATTCGCTACCTTTAAAAATTTGGGAGTGCAAAGATAAAAGGATTAGGATTTATTTCAAACCATCCGGATACTTTTAATCGCAATGGTAATTGTACGAATCAATTTCTTGTTTTTGATAATTTGGTTTTTGGCAATTACCCAATATGCAGAGAGAGACAAGTATCTCGTGCATCGAAGTCACCTTTGACAAAAGCCGGGAGAAAAAGCCTTTTCCAGCTAACAATGCTGTTTTTCCCTCTTAGGTTGTAAACATCTTTTCAAGACTAAAATCCATAACTTGTACCCTTCAAATCCAATAAATCAAACTCATGAAAAAACCTGACTTATTCTTCGCCACCATTCTTTTGGCCTTGGGCGGCATTTTTATGTTTCCGGTTGCAAGCCAGGCGCAGCTTAGCGGAAATTATACGATAAATCCCACCGCATCTGCCAGCAGCACGAACTATCAGAACTGGGCATCTGCCGTTGGGGATTTAATTTCCGCCAGCCGGACGGATCTCGGAACAGCACAGGGACCGGGCGTAAACGGAGCTGTAACCATCACGGTTTATGATTCGGTTTACAATACTCAGGTGGAAATTACCGCGATAACCGGAGCCTCTTCCACCAATACCATCACCTTCAAGTCAGCAGGAGGAGACAGCACAGCTTGTGTGCTGAGACATGCTTCTTCCGCCTTCACTTCGGATGATTATGTGCTGATGCTCAATGGGGCTGATTATATCACTTTTCAGCAAATCGGCTTTGAAAGAACCGGCACGAATGCAAACTCTACGGTCATCCAGCTTACAGGTGATGCGGACTACAATAAATTTATCCGGTGCTGGATGCAGGGCCGCAGGATGCCCAGCAATTCCAGCCTGGGTTTCCAATATGGTATAGGTTCAATATTCCATTTCACGGGAAATGCTGACAACACTGAGATCAGGCAGAACAAAATGATCTATGGCTATAATGGCATATACGGGACCCAGTCAGCTACAAATAATACTATTAAGGATAATGTGATTGACACCAGTGGCTCTGCAGGCATCTATCTGACCTCCCAGAGCAACCTTCGCATCATCAGTAATACTTTTAATATGGGTGATTTTGGGCCGAGTATGGGGCACTATACTTCTTATGGCTTACGGATAGAAAGCTCGCCCTCTATGTTGGTTACAAAAAACAAAGTTTACATGATGGCAACCAACGGCCAGGTGGTAAGAGCCATGATCATTGCGAATACCACAAGTACTGCCTCGGCTCCGACTATGGTCACCAACAACTGGATATGGGCCGATGGGGGAACTGGCGATTGTACAGGCCTCGCAGTATACTTAGTGAACTATGTGAAATTCTATTACAACAATATTCTTATCACCAATTCACTGGCAAATGGCAGTGCTTATTACCACTATGCCACCTATTCCAATACTTACGTTAACCTGATAAATAACAGTCTCGTAAATAAAGGCGGAGGCTATATTTATAATGTACCGGGCACAAACACAGGCGACATTGATACCGTGGATTATAATAACACCTACGTCAGCGGATCAAAATTCGCAAACTGGGGTGGCACCGATTATAATACACTGTCCGCCTGGAAATCAGCTTCCAGTAAAGGGTCAAACTCGGTGTATGGAGATCCCGGTTTTACTAGCAATACAGACTTGCATGTCTCCAACATTAACCTGAACGGGAAGGCCCGGCCCTACACCAGCGTACCGGATGATATTGACGGGGAAATCCGCAATACCTCCACTCCTGATATTGGGGCTGATGAGTTCTTTCCGGCTGCAAACGATGTAGGAATTTCCAATCTGGACAGTCCTCACACTTTTTGTGCTGGAACAAGAAATGTCAGGGTGACCTTTCAAAATTATGGTATTGATACCGTTAAGAGTCTTGATATTGACTGGAGCGTGGATGGCACCTCACAAACTTCCTATAGCTGGACCGGTTCTGTGGCTCCCGGAAATTCCTCTTCCTCCATTCTCCTTGGCAGCTATGCTTTTTCTGCAAATACACCTTATACATTTAAAATATGGACAACCGACCCTAATAATTCGGCTGATCAGAAACCCAGTAATGATACTCTCACCAGTACGCGCTTTGCCGGGATGAGCGGATCATATTCTATCGGCAGTTCTACCAGCGCGGATTACAGGGGATTCAATGAAGCAATTACAGCAATGACTTCCCGCGGAATATGCGGCCCCATTACTTTTAATGTAGAGGATGGTACCTACAATGAACAGATCACGCTGGTGCAACTGCCAGGGATGGGATCGTCAAATCCGGTAACATTCGAAAGCCAGAGTGGCGACAGCAGCCTGGTGATTGTAACGCTGCCTTCCACCACCGCCACAGGAAACAATAATGCGGCTGTACAGCTAAGGGGAGCCGATTATACTACTTTCAGGGGTATTACTTTCGAGCGGACTGGCAGCAATACTTTTGCGCAGGTAGTGCATATTCTCAATGGTTCTCATAATAATACCTTTTCAAATTGCCAAATGATCGCCACGCGGGTATCCACCGCCAATGCGAATGGCGTGAATATCTGGTCAAATCTGGATCGGGATACTGGAAACGTATTCCGAAATAACCGGATAAGATTTGGCACCCACAATATTTTGTATTCAGGTACAACAACAGATCACGAAACAGGAACCATTATAGAAGGAAATTTTTTCGACAGTGCATATAGCAGCGCGGTGCATATTCAATTCAATGACGGAGTAATTGTCCGGGGAAATACTTTCAGAAATGTGAGCGTTCCGGGTACTGGCAACTTCGATCTTCACTTGCAGGATTGCGACAGCGCGATCAGGGTTATGGGCAATTATTTTTATGACGCCAATTCAGAACTCGGTCTCCTTATATCCATGAATGATGCTTCCTCAGCTAATCCCGGTATAACGGCCAATAATTTCATTGTGAAAAATTCGGGTACAGGCATTCGGTTGGATGGCGTGAACGAGCATAAGGTGGTTTTCAACAGCATTTACTTTTCAGGAACGGCTAATAATAACGCAGGCATTGCCACTACCAGCAGTTCCTCCAGCGACATTACCCTTTCCAACAATAATATTGTAATGGAAGGCGGATATGTATTTAATATAAGTTCAGCCTCACAAGTAGGGCCGAGTGACCACAATAACATATTTGCTAAAGGAAGCCAGTATGCTGTTTGGGGTAATATTTACAACAGCCTGTTCACACTGAAAAACGGAACCTCCAAAAACGCATCTTCAATGGCGGTGGATCCTCTTTTTATTTCCGGGACTGATCTGCACGTGCGCAATTCTGCATTAAAGGAAGCAGGAGTGCCCATTGCAGGTGTTACCACGGATATTGACGGTAATCTGCGCAATACTACAAATCCTGATATCGGAGCCGATGAATTTGAATTGGTTGCGGACGATGCGGGCATCACGGCCATTCTTGATCCTGGAAATGGAATATGCGAAGGAAACTGGCCTGTGAGAGTTGTTATCAAGAATTTTGGCGGGGATCCTTTAACCAGCGCTACAATCAACTGGCGCGTGGCAGGCATCAACCAAACTCCTTATAACTGGACAGGTAACCTCCCTACTGATAGCACGGATACAGCAGTAATAGGCAACTACAATTTTGCCGGTAACACAACCCCGTTGATCAGTGTGAAGAGCACTTCGCCTAATGGAGAAACGGATGGCATTACCATGAACGACAGCACCTTCACCGGGCGCTTCATCAATCCAAAGCCTGCCGTGGCATTAGGGGCTGACAGCAGCATTTGTCTCGGAGATTCGACAACGCTGGGACCTCCCGCAGCAAGTGGATTTGAATACCAATGGAAAGACCTGGCAGGTACTGTTCTGGATTCTGTAGCAGAATACACGGTTGCTCCCACGTCAAATATTACTTTGGTACTGGAAGTTACCCGCACAACTACCGGCTGTTACAATAGCGATACCATCAGTCTTACTGTGAATAGCAGGCCTGTGGCTGTTGCCGGGTCGGACCGGACCATCTGTCCTGGCGCCTCTGTGCAGATCGGTTCTAGTTTCCAACCGGGCTTTGGTTTTAGCTGGACAAGCCAGCCTCCGGGATTTGTATCTACCGCTTCCGGGCCTATTGTTTCTCCATCCCAAACCACCACTTATATCCTGAAGAAGACCATATCTTCTACAGGCTGTTTCGATATTGATTCAGCGGTAGTAACCATTTCACCTCTACCCACTCCACAAATCCAGGGCGATACTGCAATCTGTGAAGGCAATAGCATTACATACAGTACAGCGGCCAATACGGGACACAGCTATGACTGGCAAGTTGCTGGCGGTCAGATCATCAGTGGGCAAAACACTGAAACGATAATGGTTGAATGGACAGGCACCGGATCAGGAAGTATAACGGTAATCGAAACCAATGCGGACAATTGCACAGACAGCACATCCCGTAGCGTTACGATCTCACCAAATCCTGAAGCCGGAATGGAGATCAGCGGCAATTGCGTCAATCGCCCTGTCAGCTTTTCAGATACCAGCGCGAATGTCATTTCAAGCCTGTGGAGATTTGGGGACGGGCAAACCGGAACACAGATAAACGACAGCCATACCTACACGTCTACCGGCAGCTACATCGTAAAACTTATCGTGAGCAATAGCTTTGGCTGCTTTGATTCTACCGAACAAACATTGGATATCATTGATCCGCCAACGGCAGATTTTACCACAACGGGTGCTTTGTGCGAAGGGGAAAGCGTGGCATTTTCTAATCTTTCTACAGATGGAAATTCCTATATGTGGGATTTCGGCAGCGGACAGACCTCCAGCCAGGAGAATCCTTCATTTACCTTTACTACCGCAGGTACGTATGATGTGAAATTGTTTGTAACCGGTACCGGATGTGATGATTCGGTAATAAAGCAAATTACCATTCATCCTCTGCCGGATGCAGGATTTTCCACAAGCGTTTCAGGCCGTGATGTAAGCTTTGTACCCAACAACACCACAGCCGCTACCTACCTTTGGGATTTTGGTAATGGCGAAATTTCTGGCGACATGTCGCCCACCCACAGTTTTGATATTGATCTCGGCTGGAGGATCATTTCCCTCACGGTTACTGGTGCGGAGGGCTGCTCGGCTACCTTTACCGATTCGGTCTATATTGATTGGGTGGGAATAGAGGAATCATTGCCGGCCTCGCTCGTTTCGCTGTCTGTTACTCCGAACCCATTTCGTGCGCACTCCCGCATTGCTCTTGAACTCGCGAAAACAACACACCTGGAGATCAGCCTCTTCGACTTGCAAGGCCGCAAGATCAGCACCTTGCTGAGCGGAAACTTTTCTGCCGGAAAGGTACATACCGATGTGAAAAGCGATGAACTCAAGCTAAACGAAGGCGTCTATATTGTTCGGATAATGCTGGACGGAAGAACGGTGACCAGACAACTTGTAAAGGCTGGAAATTAATAGTAATGACAAATTAATATTTTGATTAAAAAAAGCCCGGACTCATCCTCCGGGCTTTTTTAATTTATCTGTGTTAAATAAAAACGTAATGCTCAGCGCCCATCATAAAATTTGAAAATTAGAAATAATCTTATTAGGTATAGGCGCTTAGGTAGCAATATGTTATTTTTGCTCCATGTTAAAGAGA
>JBBDIG010000047.1:3774-17431 GCA_040880525.1 Bacteroidia bacterium | reverse complement strand
TAGTGTAAAAAAATTATTCACTTCTCAAAAGACAGAGTTTAAATTACACCCTCTTTCGCTATAAATTATTACAAAAACAGGTGTCTGGAAGTGTTTCGGAATAAATATATATCCTTTAAAGTATACTCATGATAATTTATATTGCTATTGCTGCCGAATTCAAAACGCCAGGGTAGCAATAACCCGCTTAGATACCGATGAAAGAATTATTTCCTGCACTATTTAATTTCTTGAAGAATGGGATTCAAGTACCATGTTTCATATTACAAAAGAGAAATTTGGCTTACACAACAAAATAAAAAATTACTAGTTTAGATACCACAAAAAAACGGTGTTAGGATATTTGAAGAATTTATCTTGATTTCTCCTGACAAACTTACCCCCTTATGGAATATCCAAATACTTATGCACTTGTAGCGAAATGTGCCATTGTGGATTTGCCATTACGTATTGAGTGATGAGAGGCATCATCTGCTCGCGTTTTCCCCATTCCGGCTGGAGGAGGAGCTTGCAGTGGGGGCGGACCTTGGTGGCTTCTTGTTCCGCCCATTTCAGGTCTGATTTGTTGAATACGATGATCTTGAGCTCGTGGGCTGCGGAATATGCTTCAGCTATCGGGAATTTGAATTTCTTGGGGGAAAGTGTGATCCAGTCGAAATGGCCATGCAGCGGACTGGAGCCGGAGGTTTCGATGTGGACTTGAAAGTTCCTGGCTTTGAGTTGCGCTGTAAGTTCTGTGAGGTCGTGAAGTGCCGGTTCACCGCCAGTTATTACGGCAATTCTGGCCGGGTGCCGTGCGGCCTCATCTGCAATAGCATCTGCCGCCACGTACGGATGTGCATCAAAATCCCAGCTTTCCTTTACATCACACCAAACGCAGCCCACATCGCAGCCTCCCAGCCTGATGAAATAGGCGGCATGGCCGGTAAAGGCGCCTTCGCCCTGTATGGTGTAAAAGGCTTCCATCAGCGGCAGTTTGGCGGCTGTGGATGCTGGTATAGGATGGGTCACGGTTTATGCAAAAATCTCTTGTTTGGCAGCCCGGAGTGTGTTCAGAAGTAATGCCGTAATGGTCATTGGCCCCACGCCACCGGGAACGGGCGTCATGGCGCTGCACTTTTCTTTGAGGGCTTCAAACTGCATGTCGCCCCGCAGGCGGTAACCGCTCTTGCGTGT
The DNA here is from genome assembly GCA_040880525.1 of Bacteroidia bacterium. NCBI lineage: Bacteria > Pseudomonadati > Bacteroidota > Bacteroidia > Bacteroidia bacterium. The sequence goes on along the minus strand of JBBDIG010000047.1, from coordinate 16,255 downwards.
GGCATCGGGTACGCGGGTGGTGCCAACGTCAATCAGCACTGCGCCTTCCTTCACCATGTCCGGCCCCAAAAAACCGGGAATACCCACTGCCGTAATGATAATGTCAGCCTCTGCTGAAAGCTCTTTCATGTGCTCCTGATCAGAATAGCGGTGGGCCAGGGTCACCGTGGCATTGCCCGGATAAGTATCGCGCGATAGCATCAGGCTGATGGGCGTGCCCACGATCATGCTGCGGCCTATTACCAGCACATGTTTCCCGGCTGTTTCCAGTTTGTAATGCTCCAGCAACATGACGATGCCCAGGGGTGTGGCCGGCAGCAGACAGGGAAGGTTCTTCACCATCCGGCCAATATTCAAGGGATGAAAGCCGTCAACATCTTTGCGATAATCCACGGCCTGTATTACTTTGTTTACGTCAATTTGCTTAGGCAGCGGAAGCTGAACGATGAACCCGTCAATATCCTGGTTTTGGTTGAGTTCATCAACTTTTTCCAGGAGTTCTGATTCGGCTATAGTGTCGTCAAATTCAATTAGGGAAGAGTGAAAACTAACCTCGGCACAGGCACGGATTTTATGCGCCACATAGGTTTGGCTGGCTCCGTCATTGCCCACGAGTACAGCCGCCAGATGGGGCTTTTTGCCGTTTTTCTCAAGAAGCTTCAGGGCTTCCGTTCTAATATGTTCTTTAAAAAAAGTTGCGGTGGCTTTACCGTCCAGTAGCTGCATTGATTATCGTGCTTTAGAAGGACAGCAAATTTATCCAAAGTTTAATCCTTTGGAAGTTTAATAATACAATCTCGGGGGAGTGTTTCTTAATCAGGGATGATTTCGCCAAAAAGATCATATTCCAGCGCATCTGTGATCTTGATCCTGGCAAAGTCGCCAATGCGCAAATACTGGCCATCGGCCTTCACCAGCACCTCATTGTCCACCTCGGGACTATCATACTCGGTGCGGCCTACAAAATATTCCCCCTCCACGCGGTCAATCATCACCTTTAGTTCCTGGCCAATGCGCTGCTGGTTTTTGGCAAATGATACTTCGCGCTGCACCTCCATTACTCTTTCTGCGCGGCTTTCCTTTTCAGTTTCTGAAATTTCATCGGCCAGCGAAAATGCATGGGTATGGTCTTCATGCGAATAAGGAAAAACGCCCAGACGATCGAATTTCTGGTCCTGCACAAATTGAAGGAGTTCCTGCACGTCTGCCTCCGTTTCACCCGGATGGCCCACCAACATGGTAGTACGAAGAGCAATTCCGGGAACTTCATTCCTGATCTTGTCCAGCAGTTCCTCTGTCCTGCGCCTGGTTATTCCCCGCCTCATGATTTTGAGGACATTGCTGCTGGCATGTTGCAACGGCATATCAAGGTAGTTGCAGATGTTGGCCCGCTCGCGCATTACTGGCAGAATGTCCTCCGGAAACTGTGAGGGGTAAGCGTATTGCAGCCTTATCCATTCAATGCCTTCCACATCGCTGAGGCGCAGGAGCAGGTCGGCAAGGGTGCGTTTTCCGTAAATATCGAGGCCGTAGTATGTAAGGTCCTGCGCTATAAGAATCAGCTCTTTGGTGCCCTGGCTGGCAAGGCTTTTTGCCTGCGCCACAAGTTGCTCCACGGGAAAGGACTGATGGCCGCCACGCATAATTGGAATGGCGCAGAAGGAACATGGCCTGTTGCAACCTTCGGCTATCTTGAAAAAGGCATAATGAGAAGGCGTTGTAAGCAGCCGCTCGCCCAGCAATTCATATTTATAGTCAGCCTCCAGCGCTTTCAGCACGTCCGGAAGTTGCCGGGTTCCGAACCATGAATCCACCTCCGGGATCTCCAGTTGGAGATCATCACGGTAGCGTTCGCTCAGGCAACCCATTACGATGAGGTGGTTGATCCTGCCTTCCTTTTTGGCTTCGGCAAATTCTAGGATGGTGTCTATGCTTTCCTGCTTCGCATTTTCAATAAACCCGCAGGTATTTATCACAACAGTATCGCTCCTGAGGGTTTGCTGCTCATGAACCACGTCCATCTTGTTGGCGCGCAACTGCCCCATCAGCATTTCGCTGTCCCATATATTCTTGGAGCAGCCTAGGGTTTGTACATTCACGCGCTTTGATTTATTCGGATTGGCTTTCATTCAGCATTGCTTTGAGCGGCAGCCGTAGGCAAAAAGGTTTCCACAGAATTGAACACGCCCGCCCTGCTCAGGGCATTGAGTAAATGATTATGATATATGTTACACCATATTCATGGTAGAATCATCTTTAATAATTCAAATTAAATAACCGTTTTGTCTTATGGAAATTAATTCAAACCACCGCTTCCTATTTTATTTCTCAAAGCCAAAATAAACTCTATCCCCGAACTCTCTTTAAATGTGCATCCAACTTATCAAAAGTGCCACGAAATCCTTCCTGCATATTTTCAAACCCCTCCTCGTAGGTATTACGCTCTTCCCTGGTGGCATTAACGGCTGCGCCCTGCAAAGTCATTTTGGTTTTGCCATTTTCTTCTTCCAGCCTCAATATATTGAGCATCTCCAGTGGCCAGTTTTCATCGAACGGGGCGCGGGTTATTCCTCCGTTTTCTTCAGAAAATGAATTTATAAAAACGATCCTTTCCGGGGCCAGAATACTGCGATAGGCGAAACGGCCCCACATGGCATCGCCATCCTCATTTTCCATTTTATAATGGAATTTACCTCCCGGCTTTACCTCCATTTCTTTAATGTCAATTTTAAAACCTGACGGGCCCCACCATTTGGCCATTTGCTCTTTTTCTGTCCAGGCTTTATACACTTCCTCGCGGGGCGCATCAAAAGTCCTGGTGATGATAAACGGCTTGCCCACCGCGGCTTCCGAAAGTTCATTAACTAAAGGCAATGCATCGTCCCACATTTTTTCCATCATGGCCAGCCAATCGGGGCCGATTTCCAATTCAATGTTCAACTCAGATTTCCCGTTATGCGATTTGACGCGATAAATTTCAAGCGCCCCTTTCCAGTCCCTGGCTTCTTCGGAGTCATAATTTTCTTCGCCATTTGCGACCACACCCAAATGCTCAATCACAATTTCCTCGTTCGGGACATGCTTCTTAATTCGGCTGGCCAGGCCGCTGCCGTCTTTGGTCAGGAACAATACCTTGCTTGCTTCCCTCCTTCCAATCCGTAACCGCGTAAGAGGTGGGTTCAAAAGCTGAAGTCCAGATGCGGTAAGTTTCGTCCTGGAGCAATACGTTCCACACCTTTTCTTTCGGTGCATTTATGCCGATGGATTTTCTGATGGTTTGTAGTGTCATGGCTGTGCAATTTATTTATGCAAATTTAAAATATGCAGACAGCAAAACAGAGGGTGTGGTACGTCAATCGTCCGGGCAATTTCCGACAGGGCAACGTTTTATGTTTCTGGTCGTAATATCCGGTTAAAACTCCTGAATGCCCTGATTTTAACAAAAACTTCTTAGTATTTATGCGGATGATATTTCGTTCCAATAATGTCTATTTTGCGACAGATTTATAAAGTGAAAGAGATATGGAACCAGGGCTTCTATCTAATTGAATATCTATGGAAACCTCGCCAGGGCGCAGGCCCGCTTTTTTCCGTGCTTTCACTGATCTGTGCCGTATGCTGACTCCTGACTACATATCCAAACCCCTAAGCCAACCAACTATCGGGAAAATACTGGTATTCTGGCTGTGGCTTTTCATCACTGCATTGCCTTTTGTTGTACTCGGCCAGGACGAGGCTGTGCTGACTTTATCGCAGGAATCAGAAAGCTATAACCTGGGACCATACGTCTACTATTATGAAGACACTGACAATTCTGTTGGCATTGAGGAAATCACTTCAGCGGAATTTGAGGGCAGTTTTACGCGGTCTGCGCAGGAGCGCCTGAACTTCGGCTACACCAAATCAAATTTCTGGATTAAGTTCTATGTAGATAACACTGCGCCCGCTTCGGAGCGGTGGATGCTGACGGTTAAGTATCCGGTGCTCGACAGTATTCGGCTCTATTCGCCCTCCTCCACGGGAGGTTGGAACATGCTCGAGGCGGGTGATTTTTATCCGGTGGATAGTCGTGAATTTCAGCACCGGTATGTAGTAATGGATCTCAATGCCAAACCGGGCATTACGCCATATTATCTCTGGGTGCGAACAGAGGGCTCCTACCAGGTTCCCCTGCGCATTTATAGCCTCAAAGCGCTCTACGAATCTGACGTGCAGGTGGAACTGCTGTTCGGGCTTTATTATGGGGTGATGCTGGTAATGCTGGTTTATAATTTTTTTGTTTTCCTGTCCCTGGGAGATCGCAACTATCTTTTTTATATCATCGCTATTTTAGGAAATTTAATGTTTTTCTCTTCTATTAATGGCCACGTGTACCGCTACCTGTTATCAGATTATCCAATGTGGGCAGGCAATTATATTGTCAATATTTCAATGGGAGTATTGGGTTTTGGCTCGGCCCTTTTTTCCAGAAGCTTCCTTGAATTAAAGAAATATTCGAGGCCACTTTATTATATGCATACCGTAATAATGGCAGCTTCAATATTTATAATTATTGCTACATTTTTTATGCGCTATCATTACGTAGGAACTATGGCAGCCGTGGTTCTGGGCGTAAATGCGATAGTGATTTTTTCCAGCAGTATCGTGAGCTACAGGAGAGGGAACAGCGCTGCCCGGTTTTTTATTATGGCCTGGACTTTTTACCTTACCGGAGCAACTTTGGTTATTCTACGAAATTTTGGATTATTGCCTGGCAACGACCTCGTGACGCACGGAGTTGAAATAGGGGCAGCCCTGGAAGTGATCCTCCTGTCTTTTGCTTTAAGCGATAAATATCGAATTATAAAAAACCAAAAAGAAGAAGCACAGCGGCTGGCCCTGCGGCTTGAAAAACAAACTACGGCTGATCTTGAGCATAAAGTAAAAGAACGTACCCGCGAAATCGAAAAACAGAAGTTTAATCTGGAGATCGAAAAAAAGAAGTCAGACGACCTTTTGCTTAATATAATGCCCTCAGTCGTTGCAGAAGAGCTTAAACAGCATGGGAGTATTAAGGCCCGGCTCTACATAAATGTAACGCTGCTTTTTATTGATGTCAAGAATTTTACAAAAATAGCGGAAAAGCTGGAACCTCAGGCCCTGGTGGATGAAATTGATTATTATTTCAGCAATTTCGATGACATTGTGTCGAAATATAAACTCGAAAAAATAAAAACGATCGGGGATGCTTACCTGGCAGTAGGCGGAATGCCGGATGAAAACCATGCGGGCCCTAATGATGTGGTAATGGCTGCACTCGAACTGCAGGAATTTACTAATGCAGTAAGAGGCGAAAGGAAACTGGGCGCGGAAATCAGGGCCGGAATACACACCGGGCCGGTGGTGGCTGGTGTGGTAGGCAAAAGCAAATATCAATTCGACATTTGGGGTGATGCCGTGAATATCGCAGCCCGCATGGAGCAGAATTCATCAGTGGGCAGAGTTAATATTTCACATTCAACTTTTGACCATATAAAGTCAGATTTTAATTGTGAATACAGGGGAAAGATTAACGCTAAAAACAAAGGCCAGATAGACATGTATTTTGTAGTCGGAAAAAAGGAAGCATGATGCACCTTTGCTACGGTGGCCTGGGTTCGTTGCATTACGCTGCCGGCAGATATTGATGAGGCAGTTGAATGGTTAGAGGAATAAAAAGCAGATTTTGATAATTGGGTGTTTACAAAATTAAATATGCTTTTGAACAATTGGGATGATATGACAATGCAGAATTTTACTATAAAAACTACCACAGTAAATCTTCTTCTGGTTTTAATATTCCCCTGCTCCCTTTCAGCACAAAACCTGGTGAAAAATTCAGGTTTTGAACAAAAGCGAAAAAATCCAAATCGCTCAATAGTAATGGATGATATTGGATTACCCTTTTTCGCAACAGGCTGGGGAAAAATATGCACAGTGGATCACTTCCAGGCTAGCTCCAATCCGGATTCCAGTGAGTATGACAACCAACTTTCGAACGACACAAACAAAAGCTGGTGCGGCCTCATCACGCAGATGCAGGGGAATAACTGGGGCATTAAAGAAAAGAGCTATCGTGAATACATCACGGCACCACTTTGCCAGCCTTTAGTCCCGGGAAGGAAATATATAGTACGCCTCCAATATGCTCATGCCTCCTGGGTAAAGTATGCCTCTAATGGATTAGGGATTGCTACCTCCGACACCATTATACTTCGCACCGGACCCGAACTTTGCCATCCTTATCCGGCAAATCCTTTAATTTATCTTAAAAATGTATTCATTCAGGAAACTTCGGAATGGCAGAAACTAGAAACTACGTTCACAGCTAAAGGAGGTGAGAAATACATTATCATTGGAAATTTCCTTTCTGTTAAAAAAACTAAAAAGAAAAAAATACGAGAAAGAAATTCTGAGGATCTGTTCGCTTACTATTATATTGATAATGTTGAGCTTTATCCCGCAACTGAATCGCTAGAACATGCCAACCCCTGTTATGAAGAAATACAGGAAATTGTGCTTCACGATTTGAACTTCAGACCTAATGAGGCAGTAATTCCACGCGAATCATTTAAAATGCTGGATTCCATAGCTAATTACCTTTACGGAAAAGAATTAAGGTTGCATGTAATTGGCCATACAGATAGTGTGGGAGACTTCAATTTTAATATGAAACTTTCCGAAGCGAGAGCCCAGGCGGTGTCAGACTATTTAATTTCAAAAGGGATAAATCCGGCCTATATAAAGACTGAAGGCATGGGACTTACAAAACCCATTGACAGCAACAGCACCGCAGAAGGCAGGCAAAAGAACAGACGGGTTACAATCGAAATCAGATTAGTTCATTAAAAAATTCCCGGCAGTCTCCCGGAGGAGATCCCCTGAACATTTATCCGCTTTTTTCAATCTGTAATGTGTCCTTGTCAAATAAAATTGTCTGAAGTTTTTCAGGTTTGCTTTGGATGGAGAATCCTTTGCCAAAATCGGTGGTTATTTGCAGGTGTTGGATAGAGCAAGCAATGCAAATCAAAGTTGTGAAATCAACCCTCTCCCCTCCTGCCCTCTCAAAACCACCTGAACCAGGGACGTTCTGCAAAGGGAGAAAAGGGCCAGGGAATATTGATCAGGATAATAAGCAGGCCGATGGAAAACCAGATAGCCATTGCTTTGAACTTCTTTCGATCCGTCTTCTTTCGCTTGGCGGAAATCGCTCCTATTGTAATGAGAATAATGGCCACCAACATCATCAGGCTATGCTCCATCCCAAAAAACCGGATCTCGCTTATCTTCACGGATTCCTGGAAGTTATTCATAAAGGATTGAATAACGGGGCTTACAAAATACAGAATCAATGCTGCAAGAAACTGAAGGTGAACGATACCGAGGGTTGCGGCTCTTAGTTTATTGTCCTGCGCTGTGAATGGCCGGTTGGTAAGCAATCCGTTAAAAGCACGATAAATTGCCAGTACCAAAAAGATCAGGACCAACCATCGCAAGATGGAATGTAGAACCAATAAAAAAGTGTAAGCATCCATAATGTCGTTTTTTACTTGGGTGATTTAAAGTTTCTGGTCCCGGTTCATTTTACCTGCAATTGCTCACCTTTCATGCTGTGTGCGGCATCCCTTCTAATGTCCCGTCACCCGTAAATTGAGGTTGCTAAGATAGAACTCCCTTTTTCATTTGGCAGGATTCAGCATTTTGTATCTCCATATCAGGCCTTTCAGCAAAATTGCGATCATAAAATTTACAATTTCAAAACCTTCCTTGTATATACATTTTCATTGCTCTGAAAGCTCAGGAAATAGATGCCGTGCGATACGTTTTCCGGTACCCGGAAATGATGATTAAGCGTTCCCTCACCCGGTGAGGAAATTTGCCAGCGCTCCAATACACGGCCGGTCCGGTCAGTTAGCCTCACCTCAATATCTGCCGCTCCGGGAGTAAAAAAACTGGCGTAAAATTCATGGGAAAAGGGATTAGGATAAACGCTGATGATATGTTCGTCAGCAACTGCTTCTCCCGTCATTGTCCGGCAAATCTGGAAAGCCGTGTGAAAATCAGGGATTCCGTATCCAAGAAAAATGTCGGGCTGGTTATATTGGCTGGCGCTTCTGATGATGGCATCGCGGATCTGCATGTTGCTAAGCTCCGGAAATGCCTGCCACAAACAAGCTGCAAGTCCGGTTACCAACGGAGCTGCCAGTGAAGTTCCGTTGATGGGAACGGTTCCCAGGTCATCCAGTGAGGCAGACTCCACTGCTGCACCCTGTGCCGCTATTTCCGGCTTCACCCGTCCGTCAGCCGAAGGGCCGCGTGAGCTGAAACCTGCATATTCCGCTTCGGGTATCACAGCGCCTACGGCCAAAATACTGTCCGCGTCAGAAGGTGCCGTAATCTTACCAAAAGCCCGGTCTCCTTGGTTCCCGGCACTGCTCACCACCAGGATACCTCTGGAGGCTGCCAGATCCGCAGCCCTTGTTATGATGGTGGTATTCCCGTCAAACATTTCATAGGTGTGGTTCATCGTGGAATCATCGAAAAAATGGTAGCCAAGCGAGGAGTTGATGAGCCAAGCCCCGGCACTGTCAGCATATTCCGCACCTGCCGCCCAGGCTATCTCTTCGGTCAGGTATTCTGTAGCGCCCTCCTCCGTCCTCAGCAGCAGGTAACTCGCTGCCGGAGCCGTGCCGGTCAGCGCTCCCGGCAGGTTACCCGCCATCACGGAAAGCACATAGGTACCGTGGCTGGCAAAATTGTATACAGAAGCGGTATCCTGATAAAAATCATGGGTGCCAACAATTCCGTTCCGGGCATTCAGGTCAGCGAAAGCAAGCAACTGGTTAGTCCGGGTAAAACCTGCATCCAGCACAGCGATGCGCATTCCTGCTCCCTGAAATCCCTGCTCATGGAGCCATTGCCCGTTCATCATTTGAATTTGATTAAATGACTGGCCGTAATTCCGTTTTCCGGGAAGAAACAGGTTGGTATCCGTATCTGCCATATTTATTTCCATGCCCTCCGCAGTACCCCGGTATTCCACCCCCTTCACGAAAGGAAGCGACTGAATATCTGCAAGCAACGAACTATCTTCCAGCGCCACCACAGCGGAATTGAACCAGCGGGTAACAAACAACACACGCACGCCCATTTGGCGTAATTGAGCAAGGTAGGTGGGCGTTACCGGCAAATCCAGCGAATCCAGTAGAATCCCCTGGTTTTCCCTGCGCTCCATTGCCTCAGCCGAGAGAAATTCTAGCGGCCTGTCCAGGGAATAAGGATTATTGTTTTTATCAGTAAATGAAACCTGGAACTTGAAAGTAGAGTCCTGCGCAAATAATTGTGGGGCCAGGAAAAGCAGGAACAGGGCTGGTATTGTCCATTTCATTAAAAGGTCTCAATTACGTGCCGGTGGGATGAGAACTCCCGCCCGGCACAGGTTTGCAGGCTATTTGAGTTCGTACCGCAACAGGCTCTGCCGCGTGATGTAGCCATCGCGGGAGTAAACATCGGGATTGCCGGGATCTGGTTGCGTCTCCATTTCCTTTCGTTCGCTATGCACCAGCCCGATACCGGTAGCATATACAGCACTCTTCATATCCTGGAAAATGAGGTTGGAATCCGCCAATTCCACAACCGTTGCTGTGGAATCGAAATAGAGATCGCCCACCGCCTTTGGCTTATGAACATTCGCGTAGGTGTAAATTGCTTCACCCCCGGTGTTGTAAGCATTGCCATTCCAGGTTCCACCCTCTTTCACCGGAAATACCATTTTTACATACTTCACATTTTCAGCAGTGAAATGAACGGCATTGTCCAGCTTCTTAACGCTCCACACGTTCATAAGGGTCCAGGGACCATGTTCGGATTTGCCCGCAGAGCGCTTCACTTTATAGGCAGTTTCTCCGGCCTGATCAGTATAAGGTTCTGTAAATTCTACACGCAGGTAGTTTACCACCGTATCTACATTGTCCGGATCGAAATTGCTGTAGCGCACAGAATCCACGCGATAATAATAAATATAGCCGGTATCTACCCTGTAATATTGCTCATACATTTTTACCGGATCAATAACTTCATCTTTACAAGAAATTAAAAACAACAGGCAGGCAACGCCAACAAGGTACTTCTTCATTTTATTTTAATTTTTAAATTTAATTTTAAAACGCTATTTAATATTGAAATTTTAATCTTTAATTAAATACTCTTTAAAATATGGCCTCCGCCAATTACGTCATTTCCTTCATAAAATACGGCTGACTGCCCGGGAGCAATGGCCTTAACTTCATGATGAAAATCAACCCGGATGCGGTTGTCTTCAAAAGGCGTGAGAATACTATGTGCTCCCTGGTCTTTGTAGCGGATCTTTGTCACCGCCTCCATGCCGGGCATCAGGGTATCATATTTCTGAAGGTTCACCTTGTACACTTCCATTGAGGAGCGCTCCAGGTCGGTTTCCTCACCCAGCGTAACGGTATTACTGTTGGGATCAATATCAGTAACGAACACGGGCTTTCCGAGCGCTATGCCCAGCCCCTTCCGCTGACCAATGGTATAAAATGGATAACCCTCATGCTTCCCCACCACAGTTCCATCGGTCAAAACGAAATCTCCTCCTGCCACCTGAGTTTCCAATCCTTCCACCCTGCGCTTCAGGAAAGAGCGGTAGTCGTTGTCAGGTATAAAGCATATCTCATAGCTTTCGCTTTTCTTCACCAGTTCATCGTAGCCACGATCCAGCGCCATTTGCCTGATCTCAGTTTTGGTATAGCCTCCAAGCGGCAACAGGGTGCGGCCCATGCTTTCCTGCGTCAGGCCCCAGAGCACGTAGCTTTGGTCTTTCCACTCGTCCCTGCCTTTGGATACTACGAACCGGCCATTCTCCAGGCGCTTATTGGCATAATGGCCTGTTGCGATAAACTCACAATCAAGCTTGTCTGCCCGCTTCAGGAGAGCCTCCCATTTGATATGCGTATTACAAAGCACGCAGGGATTGGGCGTTCTACCCGCCACGTATTCATCTACAAAATAGTCAATTACATGATCTCCGAATTCATTGCGGATATCAAGAATAAAATGATGAATGTCGTTTTCCACGGCCACCGCCCGCGCATCATTAATGGAATCAAGGCTGCAGCAACCGGTTTCTTTTTTATTCCCACCAGAAGTTTCGTAATCCCAGGTTTTCATGGTGATGCCAATTACATCATAGCCCTGCTCCTTCAGCATAACTGCTGCTACAGTGCTGTCTATGCCGCCACTCATGGCCATTAATACACGTCCGTGCTTGCTCACTTCCTTTAATCGTTGAATGATGAAAAACCTGCGCTCAGAATTTTTGCGCCTTTATGCACAATCTATTCCAGCCGCCATATTAAATTGTGGCTGGCCTAGAAAGGAATGGTAAAAATCGTCCGGGTTAATAATATCAGGTCGCGCGTGCTGCCAGTTTTTTAAATGGACCCTTAATTAAAAGCCTCAAATCAGGATTCTTTATGAAGTATGAGTAAGATAAAATTCCGTTTGAATAATCCCATTGATACTGCTATTCCAGATCTGTATTCAGCCTATAGCGCATGATGCGGTTATTTCCACGATCGGCTATATAGATCATTTCCTCGTAATAGCATACGCCCGAAGGATCCATAAACTCGAACGGGCCGCTTCCCTGCCCGCCAAATGACACGATCGCCCGGCCTGAAATTCCTGATGAAGGAGGCGGACTGACTCCCTCAAATCCCTGGCGGTTGAACTGGAACAAAGAATCCAACCCCGCATCTACCACGAATATATATCCGGTTTCATCGGTCGCCACAAATACATCCTGCGGGTTGCTGAAGCGATAGGGCGCATATAGCATGTTGCCTGGATTTTCATCCGGCCGCTCCAGGAGGGCAGGATTTTCTTCGTAGCGAATACCTGCATCCGGATTGAAATTCTCCCTGATCCAGAGAACCCGGAATTCTACGGGAACATTTTGCGCAGCCTGAGCTATCAAGAAATCGTGCGATTCATCCACACCGGCCAGGCGCTGTGGTGGTGTGGCAAAAGTGGCGATAGAAGAAACGCCAAGAATTGATTTCAGGCTTGGATTTTCAGGACTAAGGCCTGCTGCATAACCAATATCCTCGCCTTCAGGATTAAAAAACAGCACCGCATTATCGGGTCTGGCGGTGGATGCCGGATTATATATCGGCCCGGTGCGCGCCACATAAAGAACATTATCGGCCCGCGTGGCAAGCCCGGTGATCTCTACCTGCAAATCCGACATCCGGAAGCCCAGGTTGTTTCGCGAACGATCCATAAAAGGATGGATCAGCGTATCAATAATGGTGTAACCGCCAGCACCTGCTGCACTCACAATGCGATAAACTGCGGCAAGCTCGTGATCTGTGCCGTCAATATTCACAGTGGCTTTCCCTGCAACGTAAGTATGGAGCCGCCTGTCCTGCGTCACCTCTAC
>JBBDIG010000047.1:0-3764 GCA_040880525.1 Bacteroidia bacterium | reverse complement strand
GCTCCCGGAATGGGGATCACCCGGTGACGCTCTCCTTTAAGATCGAGAATATTCAGCCCGTTGTCATCTACTACGTATACCATTTGGTCATATCCCACAAACACATCCACCGGATTCTGAAACCCGCTCCATACCGGCAGAATAGGAACATACCCTACCCTGTCCGGTACAAGCTCAGGATCAATGGCTCCTACATCAAAGATCTCATCCACCACCGGATCCTCCCGGCTTCCGAAAAGAAAATCGCAGGAACTGAATGCGCCTCCGAAGAGCAGCATTATTATAAATATTCCATTTCCCTTTTTTTTCATAAATAATTTTTACCGGTTTCTTTATATTTTTTGATCAAATACTTTATTATTTCAATTCAAAATATTTAATTTCTCAAGGAACTAACGTAATCCTAGTCCCAGCGTGATTCGGTGAATAGTTCCAATGATTACTTTATTATTAAAACCATAATCCACTTTAATGTTACCAAATCTGCGTTGCAATTTCAGGCCGAATCCAAAGGCCGGTATGCCTGCTTCATCAACCCCAAATTCATAACCTGCCCGTGCAAACAGCCGCTGCCGGAAATCGAATTCTGAACCGATGCCGAAAGTTTCATTATTGTCAGTAGGATGATTAAGCTGCCCGGAAATCACGATCCTCCATTGCTCTTGTTGAATGGCCTCGGTGGCCACACCAAGCCGGAAAATAGCGGGGACCGCCATTTTATCGAAATCATCCACAACCTCTGGCCCGTTCAGCGTTTGCAATGTGATCTCGCCTTCCGGGTCTACATTGAATCCGAAATTGCTCACGGTAGCTGCAAACCGCGTATTCCGCAGGTTCAGGTCATAGCGAAAGCCAAAATCGAAAAGGCCGCTGTGCGCTGAAATTCCGGCTATGCCTTCATACGCATATTTCCCCGTGAGACCGAAGCTGAAATTATCCGTCAGGCGCTGGGCAAAAGTGAGCGCCAGGGCCAGGTTGGCCGCCTCAAAGGTCTCGCCTGTTCCCTCCGGCTGAAACTCCGTTGTCACCTTCATTTCCGGTGTGCTGAGCGAAATAAGGCTCACGCCAAAATAATGTACATTATTGCGTGTAAAAGTTGCAGCCGCATAGTTCAGGTTTATGTCTGCAAAATATTGTGTGTGGCCAAACTGCAGTGCATAGGTCCGGCTGTCAGCGTGAATAAGGCCGGCAGGATTCCAGTAGAGCGCTGAGACGTCATCTGCCACAGCCGTGAAGCTGCCAGCCATTCCTGCCGAACGCGCATCCGGAGCAATTTTGAGAAACTGCATCCCGGTAGTCCCGGTGCGGGAGTCGCCAAATGAGGGAAGGATTTGCGCTGCGGCATCAAATCCCAACCAGGCCAGGAGGGTTAGCATGATATAGAAGCGGATTGGGAATTTCATCAGCTAATTAAAAAGCATCAAATATTGAGTTGCAAAAATACCAAAAGACGGCTATCACACTACCTAATTGAAGTTCGTTTCGCAAGAACAATTTTGTCTTTTAGGGTTATCGTTTGCTGCATTCCTTTCCTGATGAATTTATTTTGCCCCAACACATAGCGCTTTTCAAAATGTCCGCAGAAGATTTTCGTTTCAAAGATTATTTCTCAAAACAAAGTAATGTGTCTGCTCAGTCGCGGCCTTCCTACCCTGAAGAGCTTTTTGCGTTCCTGAGCGGAGCCGCTCCGGCAAAGGATGTGGCTTGGGATTGCGCTACCGGTAACGGTCAGGCTGCCACTTCGCTGTCCCGCTATTTCAAACAGGTAATCGCCACGGATGCTAGCCAGGCTCAAATCGCAAATGCCCGTCAACTGCCCAACATACAATATTCCGTGGCTCCGGCTGAAGAAAGTGGTCTGCCTGAAAATTCGGTTTCGCTGGTGACGGTCGCTACAGCGCTACACTGGTTCGACCTTGACCGCTTTTACGCAGAAGTGAAGCGGGTGCTCAAACCAGGAGGCATTCTGGCAGCATGGTCTTATTCGGGAAATTCAGTAAATACAGATGTGGATCCACACCTGAACCGCTTGTGGCATAAGATCCTTGACGGATACTGGCCGGCAAAAAGCCAGATCGTCTGGGAAAAGTATCGCACCATTCCATTTCCGTTTGCAGAAACCGCTCACCCGGAATTCCAAATAAAGGAACAATGGAACCTGAAGGAGCAACTGAATTATCTCATGAGTTGGTCCGGTACCCAAAGATACCTGGAGCGCAATCGAAAGAATCCCATTGAGATCATCGAGGATGACCTACGAAAAGCGTGGGGCAACCCAGAGGAGAAGCGGGAGGTAACCTGGGAAATATTTATGCGAATGGGGAAAAATATTCACAACTCGAAACCCGCCCGGCAATAAGAATTTGAATGCGCTTAGGAACCCTGCCTTCTTTGTAAATAAGCAACAGCATCTCCCACAGTTACAATATTTTGCACATCTTCATCGGGGATGCGCAGTTTAAATTCACGCTCAAATTCTGCAACCATTTCTGCATGTTCGAGCGAATCCATATTCAGGTCTTTGCTGATGTCAGCTTCCGGAGTCAATTGCTCTTCATTGATCCCGAAAACGTCCGAAAAAATATACTTGATCCTGGTGATGATAACATTTTCACCACCACTTGCCAATTCGCTGTTTTCACTTGCTATTTTCATGTTCGGAAATAAATATTTTGTGTTAACCTAATATTAAACTTGTATATAATCGTTCTTCCAAAGATTTTATTTTACAAAAAAGGTTGCATGTTAAATTTTCGTGGTCAATCCTTCAGAAGGACAATAAAACCAATTTCAAATAGGAAAGGGCTTCTTTTATATGTACAAAAAAATTTACGATTTGCCGGCCAGCGGGATGATAGCAGTGATAAGAAATCCTAATATTGCGGCAACACACATTTGATCCCGGATGGAACAGGAATTCCTGCAATTTGTGAAGAGGACGATTCCCACGCCTGAAATTCTTTTGTACTTCACGCTCCCGCTTCTCCTTTATGGGATGGGGGCTGCCTGGCTCTCAGGTTTTCTGAAAACACGATATGCCTGGCGCACAGCATATACCCGGAAAGTTTTTCACTTTGTCATTTTTACAGCAGCCGGCATCCTGCAATTGGTCTGGAGCCTGAAAGTAGTGGTGTTGTTCGGAGTGCTGGTGAGTGGCATTGTGCTCTATGGCGTTTGGCGCGGGAAAGGCCATCCCTTTTACGAATCACTTGCGCGGACCAAAGATGCGCCCAAGCGGTCGCTCTTCATTCTGATACCGCTGGCTACCACAGCGGCAGGTGGCATTCTGGCCAATATCCTTTTTCCGCCATTCGCTTATATCGGTTACCTGGCTGGCGGCTGGGGTGATGCCGTAGGCGAACCCGTTGGCAGCCGCTGGGGAAAACATCCGTATAAAGTCCCATCCCTGGGTGGAATCCCGGCTACCAGAACATTAGAGGGTTCTGCTGCCGTATTTGCCATGAGCTTTCTTGTGGTATTGGCTGCACTCCTTGTACAGAATTTTTCTTTGGAATTGGCCGTCTATACCGCCCTGGCCTGCGCAGCAGGAGGAACCGCCACAGAAGCCATCAGCCATCATGGACTGGATAACCTTACGATGCAGATCGCTGCATCAGGAATTGTATATTGGATACTGGGATAGAAAAAATAACCTAAAATGGTGCAAGCTGCCGGGAGCTGGGCAGCAGTTGTTAAGCGAGTAAAAACCGGAATTAGTTATTACGGTAGGGAACCACCATGTGAAATTCGGGGATTAGTACACG